>JAKSHW010000038.1 GCA_024399195.1 archaeon
GGGCAGGGTCCGGACGCGACGAGCTCTCCGTCGACGGTGAAGGATACCTTGTAGTTGTTGATGGTGTAGATCGCAGTGAAGGTGACGTCCTCTGCAGGTACGGTCATGCCCTCGGTGTATCCGTCCCAGTTGGAGAAGGTGTGTCCTTCCTTTGCGGGAGCCTCAGGGGTCGAGATGACGGTTCCGTACTCGTATTTGTCCTGGGCGACGACCTTGTCGTCAGCCATGAAGATGACGGTGTAGACGTTGACATCGAACTCTGCGTCGAATTCCACGTCGTTCGCAGGCATGGTCATGCCCTCTTCGAACCCGTTCCATTTCACGAAGGTGTGTCCGATCTTCTCGGGTGCCTCGGGTGCGACGATCTTGGTTCCGTAGTCGAACTCGAGCTTGGTGTAGACCTCTCCGTCGACCATGAAGGATGCGGAATAGGTGTTGACGGTGTATGTGGCTTCGAAGGCGACGTCCTTTGCGGGTACGGTCATGTCCTCGGTGAATCCTTCCCAGGTAGAGAAGGTGTATCCGGTCTTCTCAGGTGCTGCAGGTGCGACGATGACCGATCCGTATTCCAGCTCTTCGGTGGAAACGATAGTATCGTCTGCGACGAAGGTCACTCTGTAGGTGTTGACGGTGTATTTGGCATCGAACAGGACGTCCTCTGCAGGTACGGTCATTCCTTCCTCGTATCCGTCCCATCCTGTGAAGGTGTATCCCTCTTTGGTGGGTTCTTCAGGGAGCACGATGACTGATCCGTATTCGAAATAGTCTTCGAAGTGTACTTTGCCCTCATCCATGAAGGTGACGAGGTAGAGATTGACGTCGAACACGGCGTTGAACCTGGCATTGTACGCAGGTACGGTCATTCCAGGGGTGTATCCGTCCCATTTGACGAACGTGTGACCCTCTTTCACGGGGTCGGCGGGGACTACGATCTCGGATCCGTAGTCGTATGCTCCGGAGGCGACGGCCTGTCCGTCTACCACGAAGGTCACGGTGTAGGTGTTGACCTCGAACACGGCAACGAACTCGATGTCGTGTGCGGGCATGGTCATACCTTCGCTGTAGTTGTCCCACTCGACGAAGGTGTAACCGTCTTTGGTTGGGTCGGCGGGGAGCACGATGACCGCTCCGAAGTCGATGAGGTAGGAGTCCACGATGGCCTTGTCGGAGACGAAGTCCACGTTGAACTGTTTGACCTCGTAGACTGCATCGAAGTCCACGTTGTCTGCGGGCACGGTCATTCCGAGGGTGTATCCGTTCCAGTTGGAGAACTCGTATCCGATCTTCTCGGGTGCTTCGGGTGCCACGATGGCGGCTCCGTACTCGAGGTCCTTGGAGGACACGACGTTTCCGTCTGCGGTGAAAGTAACGGTATAAAGATTGATGTCGAAGACAGCATTGAACTCCACATCGCATGCAGGCATGGTCATGTCCACAAAGTATCCGTCCCACTGGACGAAGGTATATCCTTCCTTTTCAGGGTCTTCGGGGAGGGTCACGGTCGTTCCGTAGTCGAAGGGGAGTTTCATGTAGATGTCTCCGTCGACCATGAAGTATACGTTGTAGGTGTTGACGGTGTATGCTGCATCGAACATAACGTCCTCTGCAGGTACGGTCATGCCCTCGGTGAATCCGATCCACTGGGCGAAGGTATATCCTTCCTTTGCGGGGGCTTCGGGTGCGATGATGGTGTCTCCGAACGCGAGATACTCGCTGTAGACCGTCATCTCGTCTGCAGTGAAGATGACCCTGTAGAAGTTCACATCGAAAGCGGCCTCGAACACGACATCGTGTGCGGGCATGGTCATTCCTTCCACGTATCCATCCCAGTTGGAGAAGGTGTATCCTTCTTTAACGGGGGCCTCGGGGAGGACGATGGTCTCACTGTACTCGAACTCGATCTCAGCGTAGATTTCCCCGTCGACATCGAAGGAGGCGGTATAGATATTGATAATATATGCTGCGACGAACGTCATATCGTCTGCAGGTACGGTCATACCCTCGGTGTACCCGTCCCACTCGACGAAGGTGTATCCTTCTTTTGCGGGGGCCTCGGGTGCGACGATGACGGTTCCGTACTCGTATTTGTCCTGGGTGACGACCTCGTCGTTTGCCATGAAGATTATGGTGTAGATGTTGACCTCGAACACTGCGTTGAACACAAGGTCCTTGGCAGGTACGGTCATACCCTCGGTGTACCCGTCCCACTCGACGAAGGTGTATCCTTCTTTGGTGGGCTGTGCGGGGAGTTTGATGACGCTTCCGTACTCGACGGTTGCTTTGAGGTACTCCTCGCCATCGGACATGTAGGTGATGGTGAAGGTTCCAGGGACGTACTCCGCGTTGAAGGTCATGTTCCTTGCAACGGTGACACCCTCGGTGTATCCGGTCCATGCGATGAAGACGAATCCTTCCTTGGCAGGTGCCTCAGGTGCGACGATGACCGCTCCGTAGTCCATCTTCTGGCTGGAGACGACGTTTCCGTCGGCCTTGAAGGTGATGGTGTACTGGTTGATCTCGTAGACTGCTTCGAACACTACGTCCTTGGTGAGGATCATTCCCTCGGTGTAGCCGTCCCACTCGACGAAGGTGTGACCCTGGGTGGTGGGGACCTCTTTGGGGATCTCGATGGGGGTGCCCATCTCTCCGACGAAGGTGGAGAACACCTCTCCGTTGGCCATGAAGGTGGCGGTGCGGACGGTGTTGATGACCATAACGATGGGTTCGCCCTTCTCTCCGTGGAAGGTGTTGCCTTTCAGCTCTGCTTTGTCGAGGGGGTTTCCTTCCTTGTCATAGAATGCGTGGTTGGGGAAGGAAGATGCGGCTACGAAATCGATGCCCTCGGCGAAGGTGATGTCGAGGAGGTTCTCGCAGTTGTCGAACACAGAGTTGGGGTTCACGTTGGCACCGTCGGGGATCACGATGGATTCCAGGTTGGTGCAGCGGGAGAACGCCTCGGAGGCGATCTTGCCGACGGATGCAGGCATACCTACGTCTGTAAGTGCGGAACATCCTTTGAAAGCCCTCTGTCCGATGGTCTCCAAGGAATCGGGGAACTGGATGGACACGAGGTTGGTGCAGGTGAAGAACGCCTGGGTTCCAATGGTCTCCAGTCCCTCTCCGTCGAACACGACGGTGGTGACGGTGCTTCTGTCGAATGCTCCGTTCCTGATCTCGGTGACGGTTCCGGGAACGGTGACCTCGCTTATGGTCTTGTTCTTCAGGAACGCGTTCTCGCCGATGGCGGTTACCGGTTTGCCTTCGATCATCGAAGGGATCACGATTTCGCTCTCCGTTCCGGTGTAGCCGGTGACGGTAATGCTGTCGCCTTCTACAGTGTAGGCCCAGTCCCCGAAGTTCTCCGCATCGGCGTTGGCACCGTCGGAGGGGAGGATAGAGGTCGTGACTGCGACTGCGGTGAGCAGAACGATCAACGATATCATTAGTTTGTTCATTTTTCCATCTCCAGGACCTTGTGACGGGTCTCTGTTAGGTTATATTGCCTGTGGCGGCTACCTGCCCCTACGGGACGGTCTCTCGGTGCACAGGATTGCCCTTGCAAGCCTCATGGTATTATAATATAAATAAGCCCTGTCCGACCCGCCCGGACCATCGCTCTGGGTATTTTGTTTTTCCTTTCGGCCGGTACCCCCCTTGCCTGTAGGTTCAGGCTGCATTCTCTTCGGTCAGAATGTATACTTTAGTTCATTATTCTGGGCTAATTTTTGTAAAATATTTTTTGCATATATTGATCAGCCCTTGGAAACGATGTAAAATTAACTTGCTACATGTAGCGTAGGGGTCTTTTATACCGAGACCGGGTGGAACGTCCGGGATATGGATGGAATCCGATGAGATCAAGGATGTATTCACGCGTTCGGCCGAGGACCTTCTGCGTTACAGCCTTCACGAAGGCGGTATCAGTGAAGCGGTCACGGACGTGACCTCGTACGAATCGATCGGAGGCGGACATTTCCTTCTCAAGTTGGATTCCCCTTTGGACGAGACCTCGGGTCTTGTCCTGTACCTCGGTGAGGACCCTATTCCAAGTGAAAACGGTACCAATTACGGTTTCCCGTTCTTCGATAGGCGTACCCGCACCCTCGCCTTGGAGGTCATCAACCCCTGCATCTCCGGAATAATCGAGTCCCAGCATCCTGTGCTAAGTCTGGTCTCGGACCTGACCTTCCTCATTCAGAACGTCAGGGAATACTACTCGGAGTTCGGTGACCTTGTCCGTATCCCCGAAAGGGAACCGGTCCGTGGAGACACACCATGCCGGTTCCCTTCCGATTTCCAACCCAGTTCCGAACAGAGGAATGCGGTAAATTCGATATTGACTTCTTCTATGTCCTATATCTGGGGTGCTCCCGGTACGGGGAAGACCCAAATGGTTTTGGCGACCTCTATAATGGACTACCTGTCGAGGGGCGGTAAGGTGGCCGTCATCGCTCCGACCAACAATTCGGTGGAACAGGTGCTCCGCGGCCTCATGAAGGCGGTCTCCGCCGACGAGACGTTCTCCGCCCTGATCGATCCCCGCAAGGACATACTCCGTCTCGGTTCCGCCACGGAGGACTTCGTAGCCGACCATCCCGAACTGTGCGAAAGCACGGGCATAGACGCACTCGTACACAGGCTCACGAAGGAACTTTGCCTGTACCGCGACCTGATCCGTATCAAAGGGTATGCGACCGTCAAGGAACGTCTGGAGGTCCTTTCAGGCATGTATGCCGTAAATGCCCCTTCCGGCGAGACACGTCCTGTCGAGGAAGAGGTCCTTGCCGTACTGTCCAAGGAGAGACGGTTCAGGAGATTGAAGCTCGGTCCCGAAAGGATAGGTCCTTTGCTTGAGAAACTTACCCGTAGCGAACGTAGCAAGAAGGCCCTGTCCGAAAGTGCGGGTTATACCGTAGGGAAGCTGGAATCCCTGGCGGAGGACCTGGTGCAGAGGATAGAATACCTGGAGGCCGTGAAAGGTTCCGCAGACGTGTCCACGGCACGTATCATCGCCTGCACGCCGCAGGTGTACATAGGCCGTTTCGTCCCCAAGGGCGTCGACGGCGGCGACAGACCCTCGTTCGATGTCGACCACATATTCGTTGACGAGGCGGGCTACTGCAGTGCCGTGCTGGCATTGGTCCTGTACGCCAACCATGTCCCCGTCACGTTCCTGGGGGACCACAAACAGCTTCCGCCCGTGTTCCCCGTGGAGGAGGAATATCTCAAACGCGTGACCGGCAAGGACGGTTTCATGCAGTACGCCTTCCTCTGGGACCTTTCCGCGATATACTGCGAGGACATCCTACGTCGGAGCATCGCGGACCTGGAGGAAATGTACTCGTCGTCGGAGGACCCGGTGTTCGAAAGGACGTCGCGTGTGGACCTTACCTGTTCGCACCGTTTCGGAAGGAACCTGGGCGAACTTCTCGACCGTTACGTCTACCACAACGGGATCTCCGGATCGGGAGACCATCCCCTGGAGATAGTATGCATAGACGTGAAATGTCCTCCGCGTACGGAGAGGGTGAACCGTCCCGAGGCCATGGCCGTCAAGGAGTATGTGGAGACAGTTCTGGGCAGGGACGACGAGTTCTGTATCCTGACCCCGTACAAGCACCAGATCGCCGTCCTCAAGGAGGTCATGCCCGCCTATGCGGACACCAACATCATCACGGTCCACCGTTCGCAGGGACGTGAATGGGACACAGTCATCATGAGCGTACAGGACGGGGAAGGTATCGACCGTGACGTTCCGCTGAGGTTCACCTCGTCCAGATCGGACACCGGGATGAAGGTCATGAACACCGCCGTGTCCCGTGCCAAAAGGAGACTGGTGATGGTATGCGACCGTTCGTTCTGGCTTTCACAGGAGGACGAGATGGTGTCGGGTCTGGTCTCCGACGGGGTCTGCGGCGAGGTTTACTCCTATTCCGAGGAGACGGGTCTGGTGTGCAACGACCGTACGGTCCGACGATGACGGGTCGACTGTATATTAACCATGGACGTATAGCTCGGTCTATGAAAATCGCGGTACCGTACTGTGACGGGCAGGTCTTCCAGCATTTCGGAAGGGCCGGTTGTTTCAAGGTTTATTTCGCCGAGGGCGGAAAGGTCGTTTCCTCCGAGGTCCTGGATTGCGGAGGCCTCGCCGGAGGTTCCGCGATGGCGGAGCTTCTCCACAGGTCCTCCGTGGACGTTGTTATCTGCAGGGGTCTCGGCGAGGGGGCGATGTCCCATCTGGTCTCGTTCGGTATCAAGGTCGTCTCCGGTGCGTCCGGGGAGGCCGATGCCGCCGTCGGGGACTATCTCTCCGGAAAGCTTTGCGAATCGGACGCCGGCGTACATGCATGCGGGTGCGGACATTGAGCTTCGTATACCGTTACGGCCGTAACCTTTACCTCAACGTCACCAACAGGTGCCCCTGCAGCTGCGTGTTCTGCGTGAGGGACTCAACCCCCCGCCTGGGGGATGCGGACAGTCTCTGGTTGGACCACGAACCCTCCCTCGACGAGATCATGGCGGAGCTGAAGGAATACGACCTGGACTCCGTCAGGGAGATCGTGTTCTGCGGATACGGCGAGCCCACATGCAGGCTCGACGACATCAAGGAGATGGCGAAGGCGATAAAGGCCGAGACCGGCAAGAGGATCCGTCTGGACACCAACGGTCTCGGGGACCTGGTGAACGGAAGGGATATCGTCCCCGAGCTCGCGGAGGTCCTGGACTCGATCTCCATAAGCCTCAACGCGTCCAACGCCGAGGAGTACAAGGAGGTCACCCGTTGCAGGTTCGGTGCAGAGGAGGCGTACTCTTCCCTCATTTCGTTCATCAAAAGGGCCCATGCGTCAATACCCGACGTCACCGTGTCCGTGGTGGGCGGTTCCATCAGTCCCGCCTCCGAGGAGGCCTGTGCGAGGATGGCCGAGAACATGGGCGTCTCCTTCAGGGTAAGGTGAACCGGTCCCTTCCATCATCCGTATATAGGACATGAAACTAGGGACTTGAAAACGGTGTGACAAATGTCTATACTGGTAGCATACGACGGAAGGGAGCAGACGCAGAAGGCGTTGGCCTATGCGATCGACCACGCCATCAAATACGATACGGACCTGTACATATTCTCGGCCATTGTGTCCAAAGACCAGCTCGACCATGAGGACGAGATGGCGAAGGTCGACGGATACCTCAAAGAGGCCGAGGAACGTGCTAAGAAGGCAGGGGCCAAGGCACACATGGTCTATGAGTCAGGAGTGCCTTGGAAAGGTATTCTGAAGTCCGCCGAACGTTACGACTGCGATACCGTGGTCGTAGGACGTGCGAGCAACAAGTCCTCGTTCGACAGGGCCTTTCTGGGAAGCGTCTCGGACGCGGTCGTCCGTAACGCCAAGTGCATAGTCATTATCGTTCAGTGACGCAGTCCCAACGATTTCACCAGGGACACCACCATCCCGTTCGGGGTGGGCGGGCATCCTACGATGTATAGGTCGACGGGGAGGGTGTCCGAGACACCTTCTCCGACCACATCCCCTTTTACGAAGAGTCCTCCGGATATGGCGCAGGTACCGCATGCGAGGACCAGTTTCCTGTCAGGTACCGCATCGTACGTCTTCTGTGCGGCGACCAGCATGTTGCGGGTCATGGGCCCTGTAACCAACAGTGCATCGGCGTGCCTGGGCGAAGGGGTGACCTTGATCCCGAAACGTTCCATGTCGTAGTACTTGTTCCCCATGGCGTTCGCTTCGCCTTCGCAGGCGTTGCAGGAGCCGGTGTCCAGTTCCCTGATGGCAACGGATCCTCTGAACGGCTTTGAGAGCTCTTTGGGGAAGGGTCTCTCGACGTCCTCCGCCTTCCTCCCGTCACCTGCCTTGAACACCAGTTCCTCCCGGGTGAGGGCGTAGTGGGGGGCGGGAACGGCCTTGATGTGGCCGCAGGCGTCGTAACAGTCACGGCAGAACACGCATTTTCCCAGGTCCACGGACCATGCCCCGTCCTTGACGTCTATCGCCTTTCCGCTGCAGACCTTCGCACATCCTCCGCAACGGGTACAGCCCTCGTCGGGGGAGGGCATGTTCAGTCTTTTGGATTCCATCGTCTCGTATCTTTCTACGGGTTTCGCATCGGATACGATGTTCTTTACGTTGTGTCTGTACATTCCATCCCTCCTTCAGAGATCGTTTCCGCTGTACGAGAGGTTGAAGCTCTTGTTGACCAACGGGAAGTCCGCCACGATGTTGCCGGGCAGGGCACGTTCCAATGCAAGCCAGTTTATGAACGAGGGGTCGCGGACCCTGTATCTCCAGATGTTGCCGTTGACGATGTTGGCGGCATGGAGGAGCTCTCCCCTGGGAGCTTCCACGAGACCTATTCCGAGGCCGTCCTTGGGCTCCACCTTGACCCTGAGAGGGCCTTCGGTGAGCATGTCCAGGCACTGGTTGATGATGCTGGTGGATTCCACGATCTCATCGGCCTTGACCATCATACGGGAGTAGACGTCTCCCTTGGGCTGGGTGATGAGCCTCATTCCGATATCGCCGTAGGCGTCGTACGGTCTCTCCTTCCTGACGTCCGTGGCGACCCCGCTGGCCCTTGCCGCGGGACCGAGGGCCCTGTATGTCGTGGCGACCTTGTTGGTGAGCGTTCCGGTGGTCTCTACCCTGTCCATCAGGGTGGAGGAGTTCACCAGCATGCCCATCAGTTCCTCGATGTCGAAACTGATCTTCAGGATACGGTTGCGGATGGCCTTGATGCTGCTGTCCGAGATGTCCCTCCTGACACCTCCGGGGACGATGGTACCCATCAGGAACCTGTGTCCTCCGACCACCTCGTTGACCCTGAGGACCTTCTCCCTGAGGCCTGCCCCGTACGTCGCGGGGACCGAGAAACCGGTATCCTGGGCGATGCCGCCTATGTCGCTGAAGTGGCAGTAGATCCTTTCCATTTCAGCGAACACGGTCCTGAGGAGCCTGGCCCTCTTGGGGACCTCGGTGTCGCCCTCCATGGCGTGGGCGTAGGCAAGGGAGTTGGCCACGCAGGTGTCTCCGGATATGCGTTCGGTGAGTCTGGTCCTGTCGATGTCCGCAGGCCCCTCCATGAGCTTCTCCACGCCTCTGTAGACGTATCCCATGTGGGTCCTGACCTTGAGGATGGGTTCCCCTGCGACGGAGAACCTGAAGTGGCCGGGCTCGATTATGCCTGCGTGTACAGGTCCGACGGGGATCTCGAAGACGCCGTCGCCGGACAGTCTGTTGTCGGGTATGGGGGCGTTGTACCTCTCCTTGGGCAGTTCTCCCTTCTGGAGGGGATGTGCGTCCTTGTAGGGCCATTGGAGCCTCTGGGGGCCGTATCTGTCACCGAGCCCGGCCGGGTCCAGTCCGCTCATCTCCATCATCTCCCTCTCGTACGGGCGTACCTGGGGGATGGTGAAGGACATGGACGGATAGCTGTCGTTCTCCAGGACGGTCTCCAGGTGGAGGATGTCCGCATCCTTCCTCATCAGGGTCTGGACGGTGCGGGGCATGTCCCCGGACTCGGTGGCGTACATGCACATGAGCCCGTAGCCTTCGCCCATCCTGGACGTTATCGTGTTTCCTAGCTCTTCTATGGGTACCTGCATCACAACGCACCTCCGAAAACCCCGTGGACTATACCCTCGATCGCGTTCGACATCTGTTCGGGCATGAACAGTCCGAAGAAGACGATTCCCGCGGTCAGGATGACGAACGGCAGATGGCGGGTGAACCCTCTGGGGTCGTGGACGTCCTTGTCGGTCTCTCCGGTGAACATGGGGTAGATATGCAGGGCGAATCCCGCGAAGATCACGATGATCAGCGTGACGGCGAGGGCCAGGAGCATCCACAGTCCCGAGTCGACCATGGCGTAGAACAGAGTGAACTCGCCCATGAACACCGCGAAGGGCGGCATTCCCACTATGGCGAGGGTACCGATCGAGAGCATCGTGGCGGTGAACGGCATCTTCTTCCCCATCCCCCTGACGAGGGACATGTCCTTGGTCCCGTACTGCTGCATGATGTTCCCCGCACAGAAGAACAGGATGGGTTTGGTGAGGGAGTGGGCCATGACCATGAACAGGGCGGCGTAGATCGAGGTCTCGGTGCCTATTCCGAAACCGATGGTGATCAGTCCGATGTGTTCGATACTGGAGTACGCGAGGGTACGTTTGATGTCCATGGAGTTGAGGATGAACATAGAGGCCACGAACAGGGACATGAAGCCGAACAGGAGCATGAGGGTAGATGCGAACCCGGGGATGGCGATCTCGGATATGGTGTAGAACCTGAGTATGCTGTAGAGGGCGCAGTTGAGCAAGGTGGCGGACAGCAGGGCGCTGACGGGGGTGGGGGCCTGGCTGTGGGCGTCGGGGAGCCAGGTGTGCATGGGTGCGAACCCCGCTTTGGTACCGAACCCGATGACGACCAGGACCATGGCGGTTTTCAGGATGGCGGGGTCCAGGAAGGGGGCGGCGGCCATGAGGACCTTCCAGTCCAGGGCGGACGTCTCGTCACCGACGACCCCTACGGCGGAGGCGTATACGAGGGAGATACCGATCAGTGCGAGGGTGATCCCGACGGAACAGATGATGAGGTATTTCCATGATGCCTCGGTGGACTTCTCGTCCCTGTAGAACCCTACGAGGAAGGTGGAGATCAGGGTGGTGATCTCGATGACAATCCATACCAGTCCGAGGGAGGACATGGTGTACACGGACAGCATGACGGCCACGAACAGGTTGAGGTAGACGTAGTATACCTTCTCGGATACCGCGTCGAGGGCCTTTTCCTCCCTTTCGTGACCGAGGTAGTTCCTGGAGTACAGGGACACCATCAGGGCGACGGTGGAGGTGATCATCATGAAGAACGCGGACATGCCGTCCACGTACCACAGGCTGTATTCTATGACGGTCCCGTCGAGGAACACGGGTCCGCAGGTCCAGAAGGTGACCGCGGTGCCGACGACGGCCATGGCGATGGAGATCCAGGAGATGGCACGTTCGCGGGGGGCGATACCGCACAGTACCGCCGCGACCACTGGCATTAGGATGACCAGTTCGACGTCTATCAATCCTTCAGCCTCCTCATGTTGGAAACGTCGATCGACTTGAACGTGCGGTTGATCCTGTATGCGAAGATACCGATGATGACCACTGCGATGATGACGTCGAAGAACACACCGAACTCGACGATGAGCGGCATACCGTGGGAGATGGTCATGGCACCGAGGAACAGGCCGTTCTCCACCAAAAGGAGTCCGATGGACTCGGTGAGGGCCTTCCTCCTGGCGGACATCATGAACATCCCGATGAACACGACGGACAGGGATATGGCGAGGCAGTTCCTTCCGAGGGTGGACAGGGAGTCCAGCATCGGTTCGGTGACGAGGTACGCGATCATCATCATGATGGCGCATATCAGAAGGCTTCCGGGAATGCCTATGACGGGTTCGACCTCCCTTTCGATACTGATCTTGTCCATGGTATACTCCAGGAACTTGGGGATCACGTAGACCTTGAGCACCAGGGTCAGTGCGAACATGATGTAGATGTGGTTGTTGCCGGTGTACCACGCAACGATGAAGGCGAGCGCGGAAAGGGCGAGGGAATGCAGTGCGAAGAGCTGCACGAGCTTCCCCATACGGGTCGAGGCGATGGCCATGACCGAGATGAGGAGCATTACGATGGAGCATATGTCTATCAGATTCTCGTAAAGTGTGGCGTCCATTCTATCTCCTCACAGGATGTACAGAGAGATTATGGCCAGAAGGGCCAGTACGAACGATGCGGTCAACAGGTTGGGGGTCTTGAACAGCCTGGATTTGCTGATGGCGCTCTCCAGCATCGCGAGGAAGAAGGAGACGACGACCAGTTTCAGCATGATGCTGACAAGACCGACGAGCAGGTCCACGGGTTCGGTGCCGAGGGAGATTCCCCAGGGTATGAACACGGTGCCCAGGATGGTCATGAAGATGGCGAGCCTCATCTGGGAGGACAGCTCCATGAGGGCGAGGCCCCTTCCGGAGTATTCCAGGAGCATGGCCTCGTGGACCATGGTGAGCTCGAGGTGGGTCGCGGGATTGTCGAAGGGTATCCTCGCGTTCTCCGCGACCATGGTGATGATGAACGATGCGGCCGCGAGTATGAGTGCGGGGCAGAAGGCCGCGGTGCCCATTCCGATGAGGAGGGCGGGGACGGCCTCGATGCTGGTGCCTCCGTTGCTGAGGACGCACACGGACATGATCGCGAGGAGAAGTGCGGGTTCGATGAGGACGGACATCATCATCTCCCTGCTGCTGCCCATCCCTCCGAAGACGGAACCTCCCTCGAGGCCTCCGAGCACCATGCAGAACCTGTAGAGGGTGAAGAGGTAGACCATCGTGATGAGGTCCCCGTAGGGTGCGAGGATGTCCGTGAAGAACACGGGGACCATGAACGCCAGGAGGACCATCGCGGCGAAGCAGATGTACGGGATTATACGGAACAGTATGGAGGTGCTCTCGGAGATCGTCTCGTCCTTCCTGAAGAGCTTGGCGAGGTCCCTGTAGGGCTGGAAGATATCCGCACCCTTACGGTGCTGCATGAGGGCCTTGAACTTCTTCACCATACCGGTGACCAGGGGCGAGACCGAGATGAGGAACGCCGCCTGTACGAGGGCCAGGACGAAGTTCAGCATAGGATCCTCACCCCCATGAGGATGACGAGGAGGGTTATCAGCATGTACGCGAGGTAGGACTGGATGTTACCGTTCTGGATCCTGTCCACCTGTAGAGAGAACATCCTCACACCTCTTCCGATGGGGACGAGGACGTATTTCATGAACGGCTCCACGAACCTGATCCTGTAGGTGTCGGTGCCTCCGACGGTGTCCTTGATCTCGGAACTGTCGCCGTAGAATGGATGGAACACCCTGACGAGCGGTTGGGAGAACCCTTCGGAGGAGTACTGCATGTCCTTGTTGAGAGGGGTACCGCAGTCCCAGGTGGTGACGGTCCTCCTTTCTTTCCTGAACAGCCTGAACAGGGCGTACACGACCAGTCCCGTACCGACGAGGATCACCGCTATCATGGCGGGGTCCAGTGCGTCGGTCATGAGCGTCCTGCTGACGCCGTCGAGACCGAGGTCGGACTGGAGGTGTTCGTTGATGACGTCCACGAGCTGGACTGAGAAGACCCCCATGGCGAGACAGGCCACGGACAGTGCGGCGAGGGGTGCCGCCATGCTCTTCTTCATCTTCTCGGCCTTGGGGACGTTCTCGGACCTGGGGCGGCCGAGGAAGACGAAACCGTAGAGCCTCGCGTAGGATACCGCGGCCATGGTCCCGCACATTCCTAATGCGGCGACGACCAGAGGCAGCATGACGTTGAGTGCGGAGGTTCCGGTACCTGCGCTGACCACGCTCTTGATCATGAGCCATTCGCTGACGAAACCGTTGGTCGGAGGGATGGCGGCCATGGACAGGGTACCGATCAGGGCGAAGAGGGACAGGGCCGGGAGGTACAGTGCAAGCCCTCCGAGGTCCTTGATGTCGCTCTTGCCGGTGAGCCTCTCCATGCTTCCGACGTTGAGGAGCATGAGGGCCTTGAAGAAGGAGTGGTTGAGGGTGTGGAGGACGCCTGCACAGAGGATCAATGCGGTGAGGGCCTTGTCGAACTCGTTTTGGAAGAGCATCGCGAGGGCCAGGCAAACGAGGACCATGGACATGTTCTCCATACTGGAATAGGCCAGGATCCTCCTGGGCTGGGTCTGGATGAGCGATTCCATCGCACCCCAGATGGAACCGAGGGCCGCAAGGGCCAGGATGGCGGTGGGTACAAGGGCTCCGTCGGGTACGCCGATCCACAGGAAGGTGCTCTTCACCAACAGGAGGATGGCCACGTTGGAGCACACGGTGGAGAGGAGGGTGACGGAATGCACGGGTGCCGAACTGTAGAGGTCGGGCATCCATGCGTGGAAGGGGATGATACCGAGCTTGGTACCGAACCCGATGTAGAGCAGGAACACCATCGCGGCGGAGACGGCGGACGACATGCCGGTGCCTACGACGGGGAGTTCGGAAAGGACACAGGTCCCGGAAGTGTACCACAGGGCCGCGAAGACGGCCATTATGAAAAGTCCTCCGAAGTGGGTGATGACGAAGTACCTCCATCTGTACATCTCGTCCGCACCCTTGGTCATGAGGAAGGTGACGAGGGAGACCATCTCCCATCCGATGAGGAGAAGCACGACGCTGTCGGCGACCATGGCGACGATGCAGGAGCCGAACAGGATGCATATGAGCCCGATGTTGGTCTTGTCGAACTTCTCTGGCATGGTGGCCTGGTGGATCACTGTGAGAAGATATACTATGGATGAAAGCGAGACGACGAGTCCCGTGAATCCGTCGAAACTTACCGAGTAGCATCCGACCAAGGGTCCGAACGTGGCTGTGAACCCTACGAGGGGGAGCATGTCCACCGCGAAGAAGGTGGTGGCTCCCACGATGCATGAGACGGCACAGAGCGCCAAGGAGATCCTCGAGATCGTTCTGGTGTGGCCGGGGATGACGGTCAGTGCGGCTCCTAAAGCGGCCGGAAGCAGCAGGGCTAATAGAAAAATATCAGTGTCTGTCATTTAGATGCCTTCTTCCGATGCCTGTGCTTTGAGCATGATTACCAAAACCGTCCGTAACTGCATTCATTTATAATGGTTACTTTTTTGAACGATGGTCCGTGTAAAATTACAATCATTTTGTAAAGAGATAGACAAACCCATCCAATACGGGTACAGGTAATGTCCGTTATGGCGATATCTTTAATTACTGCCGACCACGGGGCATAGGAAAGGTATGTTAAATCCAGGGGATAGGGGGTTCTTCGGAATATGTTTTAACTATTGTTTCAGAATGGATTTTTAAATTTTCATCATTAATCTGTGTTAATAACTGATGATATTCCTTAATATAGTTAAATTTATATAGAATGACAAATCTATTCGAATTCAGAAACCGGTTTCTACAGGTGACCCTACACCTATCTGACACCTCTTGGGTCACCTGCATCCTCTTAATACCTAGTTCCGTTGCACAGTTATGTTCGCTGATCTTCTGAACGCGCCCGAATCCGTAAAACCCAATTTCAAAGGTGGAGAAGGGGAGTTCCTGTCACGTGCCGTCATGATAGGTGGAGCGAAGTTCCTCCGGGGTGTCGTCCCTGTCGGATCTTCCATCGGGATGCATGCTCATACCGACGATTGTGAAGTGATGTTCTTCGTCTCCGGAGAGGGCATCATGGTCATGGACGGTAAGGAGGAGAAGGTCCACGAGGGGGTCTGCAATTACTGCCCCAAAGGTTCCTCCCACTCCGTCGTCAACACCGGTGACGCCGATCTGGTGTTCTACGCGGCTGTCCTTTGAAACCGTTTTCCACCGTGTCCTCTTACGGATGCGGTGTTTATTTTTTTGTAAATTCAATTATTACATATTATTTAGGAAAGGTTCGTAACAATCGGGGCACTCGTGTGGAGTGTGTATATTTGTTGTATTGTTTTAGAGAATGTATTTTATAATACGCCTATGGCCATTCATTCAGTTGGTCCTAGTGCAATTCGTGTGGATTGAACCATGCACATCGCATCGCCGTGCGTGCTCCGACGGCGTATGTCACATTCGGTCACTTTCGGTGACCTCCCCCTGTGAGGCTTATATACCGTCCGCCCGGTGGTCGGTACATGGCAGGAAAGGAGGTGTCGGGAAGGAAGGAGGGCCGCGGGGGCACGGAGGTCGTGAAGACGTCCCCCGACGGGTTCTACCGCTCCAGGCCCCAGCAGTTCCGCCCCACCTCCGCCCAGGCCTCCATGTTCGGAAGGTGGCTGGAACTGTGCCGCAGGATGGAGAACGACCTCGTCGAGGTCGTCCGTCGCATGATGTCGGCCAGGTTCAGGTTCGTATACTCCGTCTTCAACCTGAAGAACCTCGTGAC
>JAKSHW010000039.1 GCA_024399195.1 archaeon
GGTCGAAATGGCAAAACTCACCGCAGAGGAAACGGGTGCCGAAGTCAAGTTCGCCGTTGCGGACGCACAGTGCCTTCCTTGCAATGACGAGACCTACGATGTGGTCGTTCTGAGGAACGTTGTTTGGAACACATATCATCCGCAGAGGGTTCTGTGCGAGGCCGCCCGTGTTCTCAAGAAAGGTGGAACCCTCATTATGTCAGACGGAAACTGGCAGGCGGACATCGCTGCATGGGAATCGGAGAACGAGGACCGTTCCACCTTCCCCAACTACAGGAAGAGGGACCTCGGACTCGGAGCGTTCGAAATCATCAACGAATACTACGGAAAACTCCCCTTGAACAAAGTGGCGAGACCTGCATGGGACATGGATGCGGTCGCGAAAGCCTCACTCAAGGTGGAGAAATGCGAACAGTTCACAGACCCCATGCTCACCGATGAGCTGAAACCCACTCTCAAACCCGGATTCCTCCTTATCGCAAGGAAATAAACAAGGACGGGGGCCCACTCCCCCTCCAACTATGTAATTTATTGTTATATTATGTAATATTAGTAAATTGGATTGAAGTATGGCCCCATTGTCGACCATTGATCGAATATTACCTGATCATCTCCGAACCGAAATAGTGTATATAAATAGATAATACGAAACATATAATCAATATTATTTCGTAGTATTGAAATCGGATTTAAGATATATAAATTAACATTTTAATTGGTGTTATTAATTGTCTAGAATATATGAATAGTATATTATAGTGCATTCATATGAACTGAAGGAGATATAATCCAATATCCCTCATTCAGGTGAAAACTATGGATAAGAAAATCATGATCGCGGCAGTCGCAGTCGTGGCAATCGTCATTGTCGCTGCGGTTGCGGTTGTTTTCATGAACAACGACGGAGGTAACGAGGAGACCGAACGTGTCACCAACAACCTCATCGTCTATGGAAATGCGAACAACGACAACAAGCTCGACTCCAAGGACGTCGACTTCCTCAAGAAAATCGTAAACGGTGACATGACCTGGGACAAAGCCACCTACCCCTACGCCGACGCCAATGTCGACGGAAAGATCACCCAGGCAGACATCGACCTTGTCAACAAGTTCATCAAGGGAGAATCTGCAATCATGTACTACAAGGACTGGAACCTCGGAATCAGCTCCGTCCACTTCCCCATCACCGGCAAGATCAGTGTCAGCCGTGAGGTCGCTTTCGATATCGCAATGATCGGCGGATGGTACGACCAGATCGCAGGATGCCAGAAGACCCCTGACGAGATCGCAAAACTCGATGAGACCGCATACCCCGGATCCCACAAGTTCATCAGCCTCAGGGCAGAATCCGTCGCTTACGAGTTCGACCCCGTCATCGCATCCGGTGTCACCCTCATCGCAGGAGACCCCTATTCTTTCGACGATGCTGTCATCAACCAGTTCGCCAATTACAACAAGACCGCTGCAGCCGGCAAGACCGTCGACTGCCTCCTTCTCCCCCACTCTAGGGAGATCAATGGAATCTCCTGGATTCAGACAATCTTCGCACTCGGAGTCATGACCCTCAACCAGGACAACACCTCTGACTATGTCGATTACGTCGACAAGATCCAGTCCAAGCTCGAAGACGCCGTCAAGAACAGCGCCAACGTCAAGGAGAAGTCCTACATCTGCCTCTACGCCGGATCCTCCGTCTACAAAGTGTCCGACACCGAGTTCGCAGCGGACATCTACAAGGCAGGAGCAGAGAACTACGGAGATGTCACCAACCTCAACATGCTCCCCCTCACCTCCGCCATCAAGAACCCCATCGACACCTACATTCCCGTGACCATCGATGATATTCTCACCGCTCAGCCCGATGTCATATTCATCGAACACACCGTCACCAACGCGACCCACCAGGATGCGATCAACAACCTCAAGAACGCCATAAAGGCCTTCGAGAACACCAAGGCGTACAAAAACAACCAGATTTACTACGTCGCCTACGATCTTGTCGGATCCACCGCAGGTGTCTCCTCCCTCCTCTACCTCGCATCCCAGATCTGGGAGGGCGAGTTCGATGCCCAGGACGGAATCGACAACATGAAGGACTACTACAACACCTTCACCAAGGTCGACACCTCCAACTTCGAGAACACCTACTTCATGCCTGTCGGAATGAAGGACCTCTGAAACAACCCCCTTTCCTCCCCTGCGGGGGAGGCCTAACCTTTTTTCTAATCCTATGAGGTAATGAATTGACAGACGGATGCAACCAAGACACATCGTCGCCACGCATCGACCGCATCGCTGGCGATTCCGTTCTTTCGGAAAGTGTCAAGAAATCGGTCATGGACTGGAGCAACGATGGTCTCGACCCGTCCAATTTCGAGACCTGTGTTAAAAAATACAGGTTGGAGATCAAACACAAGATCCTTTTTATCATAGCATTGATCGTCGGGACGGTCGTCCTGAGCAGCTATTCCACAACTTTAGGAACCATGGATATCGGTTTCCTCGACACCTACAGGATCATCTGGGAACACATCATCGGTGACATCAAGGACACCACCCTCGATTTCCTTGTCGTCGAATACAGACTTCCCAGGGTATGTGCCGCCATAATCACCGGAGTGGGCCTCTCCATCTGCGGATGCCTCATGCAGGGTGTCCTCAAGAACCCCCTCGCAGACCCCTACACCACAGGAGTATCCTCCGGAGCGGCGTTCGGTGCGACCCTCGTCATGACCACGGGCTTCCTGGCCGCCATCACCGGTTTCGCGACCGTCATCAGTGCGTTCGTCTTCGCCATGGTCCCCATCACGGTCATCATCATGATGTCCAAGTTCTCCAACGCATCCCCCACCACCATGATCATGGCCGGTATCGGTGTGATGTACGTCTTCAACGCGTTCACCACCCTCATGATGCTGTGGGCCGACCCTATGAACCTCACCAACCTCTACAGATGGCAGGTAGGTTCCATCGCGATGGTCAGCAGCTGGGCCAACATCCCCTATATGGCAGGGGTCGTCATCGTCGGACTCATCATCATGATGGTGCTCTCCAAGCAGCTCAACGTCCTCGCATCGGGTGACGAAAGTGCCAAGTCCATGGGTATCAACGCGGACAGGCTCCGTCTCGTCTCCCTGGTCCTCACCGGAGTGGTCAGTGCGGGAGTCGTCAGTTTCACCGGTCTCATCGGTTTCGTCGGACTCGTATGTCCCCACATCGTCAGGATGTTCGTAGGTTCCGACAACAAGTACCTCATACCCGGTTCCGCCGCCCTCGGAGCGTTCGTGCTCCTTGTAGCGGACACCATCGGAAAATCCGGATGGATCGGGTTCACTATCCAGACCGGAGTCGTCATGGCCTTCATCGGAGGTCCCGTCTTCCTGTGGCTCATCCTCAGGAGAAGCAACCAGGCGTGGTGATTTGGAATGACAAAGATAGAACTCAGCCACGTAAGTTTCGCATACAACCCAGAGGAACCCGTCCTCAAGGATATCTCCATGACCTTCGAGGAACCCGGGCTATACTGTATCCTCGGACCCAACGGTGTAGGAAAATCCACCGTCGTGAAATGCATATGCAAGATCAACGAACACACCGAAGGGGACATCTTCATAGACGGTCAGAACACCAAGGAGCTCCGTTACAAGGATATCGCCAAGGTCGTGAGCTTCGTACCTGCGACCTCCAACGAGATGTTCTCCATGAGCGTCATCGACACCATCATGATAGGAAGGTACAACAAACGTAAATGGGGACAGGAGGAGGAAGACCTCCGTCAGGTCTACAAGGCCATGAACCTGCTCCACATAGAGAACCTCGCCTACCACAAGTCGAACCAGCTCTCCGCAGGTCAGCACCAGAAGGTGTCCCTCGCAAGGGGATTGGTGCAAGAACCCAAGGTCCTGATATTGGACGAGCCCACCGCGAACCTCGATGTCAAGTACCAGGTGTACGTCACCGAGCTCCTCAGGGCCATCGCCAAACAGAACCAGATGATCATCATCATGATCAGTCACGACCTCAACATCACCGCGAAGTACGCCGACAGGATCATCATGATGGCACGCCCCGGAGTGGTGTACACCGTCGGAACCCCCGAAGAGGTCATCACCTCCGAGAACATCGAACATGTCTACGGGATCAAGAGCACGATCATCAAAGACCCCAACGTGGGAGTGCCTGTGGTGATCCTCGGAGAATCCCTGATGGACAACGAATAAAACAACAGTTCAAGAGCGGGGAAGGGTGGTTTACACCCGACCCCGTCGGTTTTTGACGAGTCCGATGACGAAACCAGGGCCCACGAACTCCCATATCTTTTCGAACACCGCCGGATCCTTGAACCCGGTGACGTCCTTGGAAACGGTGAAACCGCATCCCTCCGCGGTCTTGAGTATGTGTCCGTGAAGGTCGCCGTACTGCGGCAACGAGGTTATGATCCCGTCGAACAGGGGATATCCTCCAAGACCGAGGTTTAAACGGACACCGCCGAGCTCCGTCCTGCGGTTGTAGATGTTCTTCTCCTCGAAACCGTCGAACCATGTTCCGTCGGTGATGACGAACCTTCCACCTTTCCTGAGGACCCTCGCTACTTCCTTCATAGCCGCTCCGATGTCGTGCATGCACCACATGGAGTTCCTGCATACCACCGTATCGAAAGAGGAATCATCGAACGGAAGGGAGCATGCATCGGCGAGTACGGCGTCCAAGGCCATACCGACCTCCTCCGCACAGAAAACCGCCTCTTCGAGAACCTCGCGGGAGGAGTCTACGGACGTCACCTTGCACCCCATCTTCATCAGAGGCACCGATACGGTTCCGCATCCGCAGCAGAGGTCGAGTATCTTCTCACCATCCGTCACATCGGGAAGGACCTCCGACACATACTCCGATGCCATGCCTAAGGCCAACTGTTTGGCGGTGCGTGCGCTCATACAGGCGGAATTACCTCCCCAATGTTCCTCGAGAAGCATCCTCCTCTCCTCCGATACGGATGGTTTCGAGGCCTTTATCAGGAACAGGTTGCTGAACACGTCGTAACGGTCGGGAGTGTTCTCGTCGAACAGGGGATCCACGGTGCAGATGTCCTTGAAACGGAGTTTTACCAACATGTTGCGGTCCCACTGCGGACGGGGCGTACCGATCATAGGGCGGGTCTCCCAATACTCGTCACGGGTGTTGTATCCGGTGAAGTCCGCGTAGGGTTCCTCCACGGACATCATCTTCGCACGGACCTTCCTCCTGATCTCCCTTTCCTTCTTCTCGTCGAAGAACCTGATCTGGAAATTGGAATCGAACACGAGAAGCCTTCCGTTCGGTTTGAGGACCCTTCTCCACTCTTTGTAGCATTCGAACAGGTCGGGGATCGTCCACGTGACCACACGGTTCACGATGAGGTCGAAGGTATCGTCCTCGAACTCGAGGGAATCCGCGTCCATGATATGGAAGTCCACATCCACTCCCACCCCTTCGGCGTTCCTCTTCGCCTCCTTCACCATATCGGGGGTTATGTCGATACCGCTCACGTCGTTACCGTCCATGGTGAGGATTATGGAGAAGAACCCGGGCCCGCAACCGATGTCCAAAACCCTGAGCCTGTCTTTCAGGGGAGCATGCTTGTGGATCATGTCAAGCCACATGTCCTTGACCTCCTTCAGCTCCTCCCTGATGAGCTCGCTGTACGATTCCGCACTTTCGCCGCTCCATGCGGCCACCGTCCTCTGTTCGTCGGATTTCATTTCGATACCACACACCGTAACAACGTCCGGACTTATACCTGTGACCCTGAAATCGATATGTGCCAGTCACCGTTTTTACATAGGGGTTTGACAGGATTTATCTAGGGCTTGAGGATACATCATCCAATGATATTCAGCTACCTGAGCAGAAGATGCAGGCTGCTCCTTGTCCCGGTCGTCCTGTTCATCGTCGCCCAGGTATACCTCGACCTCCGTATCCCCGAATACATGGACGAGCTCACCTACATACTGCAGGTAGGTACCGACCCGTCCACCGCCACCGGGTACGGGTTCGAGATGCTGGGATGTGCGTTGTTGAGCCTGCTCATGTCCCTGTGTGCGGGCGGACTCATCGCATACATAGCGGTCACCCACAGCCACGACATGCGTAACATGCTGTTCGACCACATACAGACCTTCTCCCCTGCGGACTTCAACAGATTCTCTGTGGCCTCGCTGATCACACGCAGTACCAGTGACATAAAACAGATACAGAACTTCGTGGGAACCTCTCTCCAGACACTGATAAAGTCCCCCATCCTCGCAGTATGGGCGATAACCAAGATATCCGTCGGAGACTGGCACTGGACCTTGGCCACCGCCTTGTGCGTGGTGTTCATGGTGGGTCTGATCCTCCTTATCACCCTGCTGAGCTTCAAGTACTTCGGTAGGGCGAAGATCCTCACCGACTCGGTCAACCACGAGACCCGCGAGAGCGTCCTCGGTGCGAGGGTCGTGAGGGCGTACAACGCCGAACATTTCCAGGAGGAGAAGTTCGACCGTGCGTCCGACGACCTGTTGGACTGCTACATGGCACTGTTCAGGATACGTTTCGCACTGTTCACCCTGCCTCCGGTGGTTACCAACTTCCTTACCATCGCGGTGTATTGGATCGGGGCGTTGCTGATAACCTCCACAGGAGCGGTGGACTCGCAGATGCTGTACTATTCCCATATGATCATGATATCCTCGTACGCGATCCAGGTCCTGAACGCCTTTGTGATGATGACCGACTTCATCCGCAACTATCCCGACACCGCGGTATGTCTCAGAAGGGTAGAGGAGGTCCTGAAGTACAAACCCACCATCGTGTTCGGCAAAGATAGGTCTGAGAACGTCACGGAGACCGGGACCATCGAGTTCAGGGACGTGGGGTTCACCTACCCCGGTGGCAGAAAGCCTGTATTGGAGAACATCTCCTTCAAGGTCGGGAAAGGAGACACCTTCGCCATAGTGGGTTCCACCGGTTCGGGGAAATCCACATTGGTGAAGCTGATGCAGAGGTTCTACGACCCCGACAACGGGTCCATATCCGTCGACGGGGTCGATATAAAGGACTTCTCGAGGGACTCCATCAACGCCAGGATGGCGTACGTCCCCCAGGAGGCGGTCATCTTCTCAGGTACAGTGAGGGACAATGTGAACTTCGGCGAGGGTTCGGAAAAACGTACGGACGATGATGTGTGGGAAGCCCTCCGCATAGCACAGTCCGAGGACTTCGTTAAGGCCAAAGGCGGTCTGGACGCGGACACCGAACAGCTTGGGAAGAACCTCTCAGGAGGACAGAAACAGAGACTGTCCATCGCTAGAGCGGTATGCCGCGACCCCGAGTTCTACATCCTCGACGACACGTTCTCCGCATTGGACATGAAGACGGACAGGGACCTCCGTGCGGCCTTGAAAGCGAAGACCGGACACTCCACCAAGGTCATCGTGGCCCAGAGGATAAGCACCGTCGTGGACGCAGACCTGATCCTGGTCCTGGACGAGGGAAGGATGGTCGGTCTCGGAAAACACTACGACCTGTTGGAGACCTGTCCCGTATACCGGGAGATCGCCTCTTCGCAGATGGCGGAGGGAACGGTATGAGCCCGCCCGTACGTTGGAACGACGTCACCAAGGCAGGCGACTTCTGGGGAACGATCCGCAGACTGTTCGACTACATCGGGAAGTACAGGTACCGTGTGGTCCTGGGTATCGTCACTTCTCTGGTGTATTCCCTACTGATCCTCGTCGCACCGCAATACCTGGGACGTGCTTCTGACATCCTCGCCGAAGGCATATCCGTCGGAAGCATCGACATGGGGGCCGTCACCGACGCATTGGTCGTGGTGTTGGTCCTGTATATCGTGGCGGCCGTGTTCAAGGCCATCACGAGATATTACACACCGACAGCGTCAGAACTGAACGCGAACATCGTAAGAAAGGACCTCTCGGGCAAGATTAAGAGGATCCCTCTGAACATCCTCGACCGTATGAGGATCGGGGACGTCATGAGCAGGTTCACCAACGACTCCGATGTGATACGCTGCAACTCCGCGGACAGTCTGGAGATGTTCGCCACCAGCGTGGTCATGATCGCAGGCGCCACCGTCATGATGCTCCTCACCGATTGGAGGATGACGATAGTGGCCATGCTGCCTATCCTCTGCGGCCTGGGGTTCATGTCCCTGATCGTGAGGAAGTCCCAGAAATACTTCAAGATGCAGGCGAGGGACACCGGTACCATCAACACCATCGTGGAGGAGTCCTACAACGGTATCGACATCATCAATTCGTACAACGCGAGGGCTCGTACACGCGACAGGTTCAGGAAGGTCAACAGGGAGCTTTACAACAGTTCCCTGCGTGCCACGTTCATCACCGACCTGATGCCTTCCCTTATGGGGTTCATCAACAACCTGAGCTACCTGCTGGTCTGTGTGGTGGGCGCCATGTTCATCATCGACGGAAGCATAGGATACGGGGTCATCGTGGCGTTCATCGTCTATGTGAGGGAGATCGCCCAACCCCTCGAACGTCTTCCCAACGCGGTTTCCAACATGCAGAACATGGTGGCGTCCGCGGAAAGGGTGTTCGAGTTCCTCGACACCGCCGAGATCGACGACGAGAGCGAGAAGAAGACCGTTGGCGACGACGTGAAAGGAGAGATCGTTTTCGACCACGTACACTTCTCGTACGTTCCCGGAAAGGAGGTGGTCCACGACCTCGACCTTACCGTGAGACCTGGGCAGAAGATAGCCATCGTAGGTCCCACCGGTTCCGGCAAGACCACCATCGCAAACCTTCTCCTGAGGTTCTACGACCTCGATTCGGGAACCATATCCCTGGACGGAACCGACCTGAAGGAGATCAGGAGGGACCGTATCAGGGAGACGTTCTGCATGGTGTTGCAGGATTCATGGATCATGCAGGGTACCGTAAAGGAGAACATACGTTTCAACAGGAAGGACGTATCCGACGGGGATGTGGTCGAAGCTTGCAGAGCAGTGGGGATAGACCGTTTCATCGAGACCCTTCCCGAAGGGTACGACACGGTGATCGGCGGGAACCTCACCCTGTCATCGGGACAGAAGCAGCAGATCAACATCGCACGTGCCCTTGTGAGGGATTCCCCCGTACTTATCCTCGACGAGGCCACCAGCTCGGTCGACACCAGGACGGAGAGACTCATACAGGAGGCCATGGACCGTCTGATGAAGGGCAGGACATCCTTCGTCATAGCACACCGTCTTTCCACCATCGTAGGAGCGGACCTTATCATAGTCCTCCGTGACGGGAACATCGTCGAGATGGGCACCCATGGGGAGCTTTTGGAACACGGCGGATTCTACAGACAGCTGTACGACAGCCAGTTCGAGGCCTGCGAATGAACGATATGGGAAACGTCTGAACATTATGGACCTCGTAAAAATCCGAAATGTTAGGAGTGAAAAGTCCGAAAAGTTCGGGTTGAAAAATCCGAAATGTTGGGAATGGACAAATAGCCAGACTCATATTGACGCATATGGGTCCGACTCCGTCCAACTATCGCCCAAGGCTCGTCGATGAAAAGGTGAAAAACCTGCTTCGTACGTCAGGAGCAATCCATATCACCGGACCCAAATGGTGCGGTAAAACATGGGTAGGACTCAATGTGGCAAACAGTTCGTTCATGATCGGTGATTCGAACAACTATGGCCTGACGAACAAAGAACTTGCCGAAATGAATATCGGAGTGACATTGGAAGGAGAAAAACCCAGACTGATCGGTGAATGGCAGGATGTTCCCCGCATATGGGATACGGTACGTTCGGAAGTAGACCGTAATCCCGGTAAAGGACAATACATCCTGACCGGATCATCCACTCCGAAAAACGATAGTCCGGTCCACAGTGGAACCGGTCGGATATCTTCGATTCGTATGCGTACGATGTCGTTGTTCGAAATGGGTGAATCCGACGGAGCCGTATCCTTGAACGACATTCTTCTAAAAGCAGACATCGGCATCCATCAAAGATCTGTATCTTTAGACCACCTCGTGGACATGGTCCTAAGTGGAGGATGGCCTGGAAACCTGGATCTTCCCTATGAAGACCGCATATTCTCCGTAAGATCGTACGTGGACCATATTCTGGAGGATGCATCGAATCTGGATGGAATCCGTCGTAACCTGAACGGGTTACGTATGGTCATGAGTTCATTGGCCCGTAACGAATGTACTTTGGCGCCTGTCACCAAGATACATGCTGACATCGGTGCCCCTCTAGGGAACGATACCAGACTGATCCTTAACGGAAAGTATGAAACTACCGATCCACGGATTTCCTACGACACTGTTTTCGAATACCTTGACGTGTTCGACAGATTGCATCTGCTCAATGACCAACCTGCCTTCGATCCCGATCTGAAATCGAGTACGAGAGTGGGAAAAACCTCCAAGAGACATCTTGCAGACCCGTCCATCGCATTGGCAATACTCGGTGCGGATCACGAACGCATGATGAACGATCTGGAATCCCTGGGATACTATTTCGAATCCATGTGCGAGAGGGACCTCGACATCTATGCGGAGAGCATAGGGGCACGTCTGTACCATTACCGGGACGATTCCGGAATGGAAGTGGATGCCATCGTGGAACTTTCGGACGGAAGATGGGGTGCGTTCGAGATAAAACTCGGAGCGAACAAGATAGACAAGGCCGCCGAAGACCTTGTAAAGTTCAGGAACAAGCTTGAAAAACACAATGCAGGACGTCTTCCATGCTGCCTGTGCGTGATATGCGGACTGACGGAATACACCTACCGTAGGGACGATGGTGTGTATGTCGTACCGATAACATCGCTCAAACCATGATACATTCCATGAACTCACGAACAAATACGACCTATAGTACATGATCTATACCTGTGGAATTATGGTTGTCATATTCCCACAGGTCTATCATGGGGGCATGCAGGAGAACGGGCCCAAAGCCGTACCTGCCGGGATCGCTGACTTCAAGGAGATCCGTAAGAGCGGCTACTACTTTGTGGATAAATCGGAGATCATCTCGGACATCCTCAAGGACAGAGCGAAAGCGTACCTGTTCACAAGACCGAGACGTTTCGGAAAATCCATGAACCTGTCCATGTTGGATGCGTTTTTCAATGTAAAATATGCAGGTAACGGCTGGTTTGACGACCTTAAGGTCTCCGGACATCCAGAGGTCGAGAAACACAAGAACGTCTACCCCGTGGTCAATCTCGACATGAAAGACCTCCCTACAGATGATTATGGCGAATTCGTCTCCGGAGTGGGTCTTCTTGTCTCCAACCTGTACAATGACCATGGATATCTGGAAGACTTCCTCGATGACCCCGTAGACTCTGACAGATTCGAAAGGGCCAGAAGACAGAGACTGACGAAAGGAGAACTCAGGGAGTCCCTTAGGTTTCTCTGTAAGCTTCTGAAATCCCATCACGGCGTTTCACCGATAGTCCTTATCGACGAATACGACGATGCGGTCAACAATTCGTCCGACAAGGACAGCTATGAAGGTATACTGGGATTCCTCAGTGGTTTATATTCCTCAACGCTCAAAGGCAACGACTGTCTGAAGTTCGCAGTGGTCACAGGAGTGATGCAGATCGGAAAAGGATCGATATGCACAGGGATCAACAACCTGAAGATCGACAACATGTTCACAGAACAGTTCGATGAAAGGTTCGGTTTCACCGCATCGGAGGTCGGATCCCTCTGTGAACACTACGGACACGGTGAAAAGTTCGATGAGATGAGGAGATGGTACGGCGGATACCGTTTCGGAAACGCGGAGATATTCAACCCCCGGAGCGTATTGAACTATGTGGGGGCCGGTTTCAAACCAGGTGTATACCGGGCCGACACAGACGGGAATGACGTCCTCGACCACCTGATCGGTTGTTCCAATCTTGATACCTATCGCGAACTACAATCCCTTACGGAAGGAAGGCCTGTCAAAAAGAGCCTTTCACAGGTAATCACCTTGCACGACATGGATACGAACCACGATGCGATATTCCCGATCATGGTCGCCACAGGACATCTAAACGCCATACCTGTCGAAGACGATTGCTATGAGCTCTCCATCCCCAATATGGAGATGAGGGAGGTCTTCTCATCCATATTGCGGTAACGATCCAGTCACTGAAACGGAAAACCTATATGCCAGTCCAAGGGCAGAAGTCATGGAAGGACGGTCCTTTCGACCGAAGGACGGAACGTCCGTCCTGTCCCATGACGGTTTTCAATACCCTGGGACCGGACCATATATACGGCCACGCACATCTGTGAGGATCAAAGACACGGATTCGGCAGGTCCTTTCACAACAGTGATGCCCGAACCCTTGGCAAGACATATCCCCAGGGCCTGACCGATAAGGTTGTTGCCTTTCTGGGTATAGTGGATACCGTCGTCCCCGAGAAGTCCGTTTTCTTCTGTGAAGGTCCTGGACAGGTCTGCGGCGAGGATTATCGTGAGGTGGGCCTCCGACAGGGCCAACTGTGCCTTACGGGGGTTTTCGTATTTCTCGGCCAGCAGGGAGATGTATACGGTCTCGAAAGGTATGCCCATCTCCCCTTCCAACATGGCCGTATGTATCGAAAGGAAGTTCTCACTGTATTCCTCGACCGACATTGACCTGTCTGACTCGCCCTGGATCCATACATAAGACCCGTAATGGAGATCGAAAAGGGATTCGTCGACGAGGTCCAACGCCCTTCCAAGGACGGCCTTGCCGTATTCCCACACATAGGATGCGGGAGGGATGAAATCCACTATCGACCTTCCGCCTATCGCACCGTCGACGATGTACACCTTATGGCCGGTCATCCGGTTGTATTCGTAGGTCAGGGCAGGGGCCTTGTCACCTATCCTCAGGTTTCCGGAACCGTCGTACATGGACCAGAAGTCAGCGTCCTGGTACTTCATACCGGTACTGTTCTCCTTGGAAACGGCCGCATAACGGTCCTGGAACCCGAAATAGTATCCCGTACCCAGAAGGGGCTTGGGCGATACGGCATCGGGATCGGGATTGCGGTATGCCGCATTGGACTGCCCGTAGATGAATATCAGGTCCAATTGTGCCTTGGACACGTTACAATCGTATTCTTTCCCGTCACGGATGACCTTGGCGGATCCGATGCCCTTGGCATGGAAGTACGTCTTGTCGCCCAGGGTCAGGACCTCTATGGACCCGGTGGCGGTATCCTCCGGACCGCATTCAATGTAATCGTCGTATTCCCAGTTCTCCACCGGACCCGACGGAAGCAGTAAAAACACCATGGCGACGACCACGGCCGACAATGCGACCACGGACAGAACCGCTTTCAGGACCTTCATAGGTCTCCGACCCCTGACGCTCTGATCGATGACATTGCGACCGCCATGATATGGGCCGCGATATAGGTTTTGGCCATAGGCTCCCGTACAGGCATTGGTAGACGATGCCGATACGGACGGTTCTCCAAGAACGTCTATATGGAACACCGTGCCTCGTTATGCGATATCGGTATTGCGATCCTCGGACCCCGACGTACCACAGACCATCAAAGCCGGGATTGGGAGTTCGACCGCTGGGAAATAGTTATCCCGAACGGAATACCGGCCTTCGGAGACCGAGAACATCCTGATAATGGAGGACCCTGTATGTGACCCACCGCACAATGTACCATACTATATCAATTGACATATCTATTGGACTAATATTCCAATAAATGTTTTCTATAATATGGTATAACAAAACATTTGTCTAATAGAAACTGGAATGAATGTACAACCATTCAATATGATTATATATGGATTGATAATGCCGACGGTAGATAAAATGACCTGCCGCCCATCTATATAGGTTGGAATAGCCGCTGTGATCCTCATCGTCATCATAGCGTTACTCGGAATACCGTACTGTAAAGTGACCAATGTGACCGTCGCACCCGGTTCATCGGGGGACTTCGTATGGCTGATGGTGTCCTCGGCATTGGTCTTCATGATGGTCCCCGCACTCGCTTTCTTCTACGGAGGCATGTTGAGGAAACAGAACATGACCTCCATCATGTCACAGGTCCTGGGGGCCATCGTCATCATGACCCTCGTGTGGACCGTCTGCGGATTCACGCTCGCGTTCGGCTCCGACGGACCGGTGATCGGAAGCCTCGACCACTTCATGTTCAACGGACTGCTTTCGGGAGAATCGCCCGGAAGTTCCGCATCGCTCAGTTTCGCCGTCTTCCAGATGATGTTCGCCGTCATCACGGGTGCGATCATCATCGGGGCCTGTGCGGAACGTGTCAGGTTCGTCGCCATCATGTGGATCCTCGTCTTCTGGTCCGTTTTCGTCTACGTCCCCGTCGCACATTGGATCTGGGGCGGAGGGTTCCTCTCCTCCAACTTCACCGTGCTCGATTTCGCAGGCGGAATAGTGATCCACATCCTCGCGGGAGTGTCGGGCCTCGCCCTTGCGATGGCGGTGGGTCCCCGTAAGGACAGCATCAGAAAGGCCCGTCCCCACAACATCCCCTTCGTGTTCCTCGGAGGGGTGTTCCTGTGGGTCGGATGGTTCGGGTTCAACGGGGGTTCGGGACTGTACGCCGATGGGATGGCCCTGCGTGCCATATTCGTGTCCCATCTCGCAGGGGCCGGAGGGGCGGCCGCATGGATGGCCTGCCAATATCTCACGACGGGACGCGTCAACACCATGGGAATAGTCACAGGGGCCATCGCGGGACTCGGTTCCATCACCCCCATGGCCGGCTATGTGGAGGCCCCCGCCGCGATGATCGTCGGTATCGTCGGAGGTATCCTCTGTTACTTCGCCATCGGGTTCATGCGTTCCAGGAAGAACATCGACGATGCGTTGGACGTGTTCGGTCTGCACGGGATCTCCGGCATATGGGGTTCCATCGCCACAGGAATATTCGTCAGCGGCGCCCTCAGTCCCGGAGGCGTGGAGGGACTCGTCTACGGCGGGACCGACCTCATCATCGGACAGATAGTGTCCTCCGTGTTCGTGACGGCATACGTGTTCGCGGTCACCTATGCGATAGTGTACGTGCTTTCCAGATTCATCAAGGTCAGGATCTCCGAAGACCAGGAGACCATCGGACAGGACCTGTCGGAACACGGTGAGGCCGCATACAATCTCTGAACAAACGTCTAACGGCGTCCGACGCACCTTCCCGTCGGACGTCCATCCATTCACGTAATCTTTCATAATATAATCAATTGTTAATTAGATGAATGTCTAATAATACAATATTAATTTAGATGAATATCTAATAATTTGATAAAACAACTTATTATAAATCGTATTTTTCAGAGAAATTTTAGTAATCTATAAATACAACCAGCCTATACATTGGATTGGACAAATGTACCTTAAAAGAACGAATAGGCGTTCAAATGGTGCAAAAGTCAATGGAGAGTATACAAATGACTACTGAAGAAATTCTTGCAGACCTCAGGACTGCAATCGAGACTTGGGATTTCAAGCTCGCAGAGACCGCCACCAAGGCGGCCATCGATGCGGGCATGCCTGTCTCCCAGATCATCGGAGACGGACTCGGAAAGGGAATGGAGAACATCGGCGTCAGGTTCGACAAGGCGGAGGTCTACCTCCCCCAGGTCGTCGCCGCATCCAAGGCCATGCAGGCCGCCCTCACCATCCTCAAACCCCTCATGGAGGCCGGCGAAGGCAGCATGAAGGGAACCATCGTGTTCGGAACCGTAGAAGGAGACATCCACGAGATCGGAAAGAACGTCTGCTGTGCAATGCTCCGCGGAGCAG
>JAKSHW010000004.1 GCA_024399195.1 archaeon
ATTCGGATAACCGTCGTTGACAAAATCAAACCTCGGATAACAGAAACTGTAGATTAAATTCTGACGAGGATTGTCCGTAGTGAAATTAGTGAAATTGTCCGGGGGGAGGGTACTGTTACGAAAAATTGATTCTTCAGACCTTTCCTCAATGCATGAAACGATCGTCACTGCCCAACAGAAGTAATTGATACTGGTGCAAACACGATGTGTTTCCGATCATTCTCTGTAAATGACGATATACTATAGGGTATACCGTGTATCGGGCATACGGACATCCTTCAGGCATGATACGACCCATCGGTCATGTTTTCACATATCGTCCGAACCCTGCCTTTTCCGACGGATCCTCCCGACGGATTCCGTCGATGATATGCTATTTCTGTTTGATGCGGAAAATCCAAGGATTCATTGATTTTCCAATGATAAATTGCATATTCAAAAATCATGATTAAAATGAGAAAAACATCATTTAGACCCTAAATAGGTTGAAAATCATTGGATTTTAAAAATATACTACTGGACAATCCTAAAGGCGATCCCGCCGGGATTCGAACCCGGGTCCGAGGCTCCGGAGGCCCCTGTGCTATCCAAGCTATACTACGGGATCAAAATAAAGAAAAGAAAAAATTGAATGATATGGGATGTGGCCGGGGGGCCAGCCCCGGCATATGGCCCCTATTGAGAGGGATGGAGCCTTGGAGATTCCCAATCATTCTTTTTTGTTGAATTCGGTGTATCCACAGCATCCACAGGAGGTACGGTCCTTGTGGACTGCCATGAAGGTTCCGGGTCCGCACTTGGGGCAGACGGGTTTGGTCCTGACGACTTTGTCGCCCTCGACCTTGTATGCATCTTTCTTTGCGATAACTTTCTTGACTGCGGGTTTCTTTGCTGCCATCGAAATCACTCCTCGGTCTCTGCGGGTTTGGTGGTGTTCCTCTTGATGAGGTACTCGCTCTCGTATTTCTTGGCGTCATCCATGTTGGCGTAGATCTTTGCGTAGCCCTTGGTCTTTCCGACTCCGTAAAGGGAGCTGAGATCGTCGACGATGACAAGGTCCCTCTTGGTGTTGAACTTCTTTGCGAGCTCCTCACCGACGGCGTGCCTTCCAGGAGTGCACTCCCTTGCGTGGTCGATCATGAATTTAACTTCGGTCCTTTTCTGAAGGACGTTCTCTCTCTGTTCCTGAATCTCCATTTTCATATAGACTCCTCCAACATATCGAACAGTTCTTCGATACGTGTTCTGTCAGGTCCGTCCGAATATACGGCTTTCATCCCTTTGCCAGGCCATCCGTATATGACCACCGAATCGGCAGGTGCGAAAAGGACACACGGCAGAAGTGCCAGGTCCTCCTCTCCTTCGACACGGATTATCGTATCGGTACGGCCATCGAAAGCGTTTCTCACAGCATCGATCAGCTCGGAACTTATCGTCCCGGCAGGATTGACGACCACGGTCTCGTCCAGACCTTCTCTCTTGACAAGGTCGGCGAAATCAGTGATCTCACGTCTCTCTGTATATCCATCATAGATGGAGATACATGGTACGATACCATGCTTTCTCACTGTGAACGACACTACATCGCCCACGGTTATTAGTCTTTTGTTAGCGTTAAGTGAACCGAGGTCCTTCTCATCGAGATCGAACCCTATCGGTTTTTGGAACTCCGCCCTCTTTTCCGGGGGGAGAACCTTATATGACATCAGGCACGGACCTTCAGTGCGTAGGTTCCGTTCGCGGTGATGCCCATCTTTTTGGCGATCTCGGATTTCTCATAGTCCGCGATAGCGACCATTCCCTGCCATTCTTTGCTGGTCTCGGAACCGCAACGGGGACAGGTGGAGACCTCGGAGATGAACCTGCAGGATTTGCACGCCTTGAGCACTGCACGACCTGCCATCACTCTTCCTCCTTCTTCTCGGCGCCTTTCTTCTTCCTTGCGTCCTCGTCGAGCCACTCGAGCTTTCCGAGTCCGGGCTGGCGCATGGTAAGTCCGATCTTACTGTCCTGGGGGGATTTCTCGTTGAGGTCTACGCTGACGATCCTTGCCCTGACTTTGTCGCCCACTGCAAGGAACCTGCCGGTGTCCTTTCCGATGAGCCTCTGGTTGACCTGGTCGATATCCACACGGTCGTCCATGATCTGACTGACATGGAGGAGACCGTCGATGGGACCGAACCTGACGAAGGCACCGAACTGGAGAACCTCTACGACGGTTCCCTCGATGACCTCGTTGTCCTTGGGGTAGAACACGAGCTGCTTGAACTTGACAGTCTGGTAGACAGCCCCGTCACCGTGTACTATACGTCCTGGGCCGATGGCTTCTGCGTCGCCTATAAGAACGGCGATGGTTCCGTCTTCTCCAAGCTTACCCTCGAACTGTTCACTGGAAACAGAACCGATGACATCGTGGATGTCCTCGCCGAGCTTGGAAGGAGGTATACGAACAATCCTCTCAGCTTCAGTTAACATGTACATTGGTTAGACCTCTTAAGGATAGACTGTAACCCTATCTCCTATAAAACAGTACGTCTTTCCTTTATATAATTATTATAAAAGAAGCCCTGTAAATCAATATGCGTTGAATAGGTTCCGACGACCCAGGCACGGGACCATATCGGAACTGTAGTGAATAGGCCATTCATATGCCGTCCACCCCCGGCCTGTCCGACGTTCCGACGCACTGGACAGGGCCTTCACATAAATTATATAATATGGGGTACGCTCAACGTGTCAGTGATTTGCAATGGTTTCGAAGACAATCTCTGACGATAAGGAGAAAACAAGGCAGAAACTGAAGAAAGTAGCCGTCAAGGACATCAAGGTCACCCCCGGGATGACCGTCGACGAGATGCTTGTACAGATGGGACGTGCCGGTGGATTCACCGCCCAGAAACTTGCCGATGCCACCGACATCGTAGAGAAGATGGTCACCAAAGAGGGTTGCCTCAAGATCCTCTCCTTCCCCGCATGCATCATGGCCACCGGAACCCGCGGAGTCATCGTGGACATGGTCAAGAACCACATGGTAGACGTGATCATCACCACCTGCGGAACCCTCGACCACGACCTTTCCAGGCTCTACGCCGCATACTACAAGGGAGATTTCATGATGGACGACAAGATGCTCAGGGACAACGAGGTCTCCAGGCTCGGAAACGTCCTCGTCCCCGACGACTGCTACGGTGTCGTCCTCGAGGACAACCTCCTCCCCATGTTCGACGACATCTTCGCCGAGACCCAGTCCCTGTCCACCCACGAGATCATCGACAAGGTCGGAGAGAAGGTCGCCGACATCAAGGGCCACGAGGACAGCCTCCTGTACTGGGCCCACGTCAACAAGGTCCCCATAGTCGTCCCCGGTATCACCGACGGTTCCTTCGGATGCCAGCTCTGGATGTACTACCAGACCCACAGGAAGCTCAGGATCGACCTCTTCGGCGACGAGCAGATGCTCAGCGAGATGACCAACGAGGCCAAACAGACCGGAGCCGTCATCATCGGAGGAGGTATCTCCAAACACCACGTCATCTGGTGGAACCAGTTCCGCGGAGGACTCGACTACTGCATCTACCTCACCACCGCCATGGAATACGACGGATCCCTTTCCGGAGCACAGATCAGGGAGGCCGTTTCCTGGGGTAAGGTCAAGAACAATGCGAAGAAGATGACCGTCGAAGGCGATGCGACCATCACCCTCCCCCTCATCTACGCAGGGGTCGTCAACAGGCTTGCCTGATGTCGAACAAAACCGTGCTGCTGCTTCCCGGAGACGGTCCCGGGAACGCGGCGATAAAACACGTCTCCAAGACGATCAACGCCGTCGCCCCCGATGTCGAGGTGGTGTTCGGGGACATAGGGTTCTCCGCCTACTCCGTCAGGGGCGAGGCCCTTCCCGAAAGGACCTCCGACCTAATCGCGTCCTGCGACGGTGTCCTCTGCGGACACATCGAGGCCGAGAAGCTCGACCAACGCAACCCGTTGGACGACATCAGCATCCAGTTCGGGCTCAGGACGAGGATCAGGGAATACTTCACCCTCCCCAACACCGGGGTCGGGAAGAACATGGACATGCTCCTCATCGGTTCCAACCCCGACCACCTGGACGGTTCCGTCGAAAACGAGGAGCTGAGCGGCATCACCGCCACCTCCAACCTCAACGAGGAGAACATCAAGGACGTGGTCACGGACGCTGTCTTCCAGTCGGGTATGTTCGGACGTGACCGCATCTCGTTCATATCGGGATACGACGACCTTCCCGTGATGGACGAGTACGTCAGAAAGACCGTGTCCCCCATGTTCGAAGGATGCGACATCGGCCATGAGATGCTGGGGAAGGAAGAGGCCATGTACAGGCTCGTCACCGATCCGGGATCGGTCAGATGCGCCGTATGCGGCCACGATTCCTTCAGCTATATCGAAGGTTTCGCGAAAGGGATGTGCGGCGGGTCCGGGCTCATGGCCGAGGCCATCGTCGGAAGCAAGCACAGCATCGTCATGCCTTCGTACAGCGATGACGAGAACAGACTCAACAACCCCACCGCGGCCATGCTCTCCGCAGGTCTCCTCCTGATGGAGATCGGGGAGAGAAGGGGATACGAGATCATACGCGAGATCGTATCCGTCATGTACCGCGAGAAATGGTCCACCTCCGACGTCGGAGGATGCCTTACCCCCTCCCAGTTCTGGGAAGGGTCCACCAAACTCATCGAAGCGTACAACAGGTACGCCTGACCCAAAACACTGAACCATAGGAGAGACTACAATGAAAGACGCCGGACACAGATCCGTTATCGAAGCCACATTGAACTTCGAGAAGACCGACAGGACCCCTGTCAACAACTTCGCACTTGTAACAGCGGCACGCAGTGCAGGTATACTGGTCAAAGACGCCAGATACACCCCCGATGTGTCTGCGAAGGTGTCGGTGGACTACTCCATGAAGACCAAATCCGACTTCGTCAAACCGGTCGTGGATTCCCAGATACCCTTCCTCGACATGGGTATGGACGTCCACTTCCCCGACGACGACTACGGTGCGGTGCACAACAGCCTCGTGAAGGAACCCGAGGACGTCGACAAGCTCGCGTTCTTCGATCCCAGCAAGGCCTCCGAGTGCCCCCACTTCGACCTGTGCATCATACAGGCCCTCCGCAAGACCGCGGAGATCCTTCCCGAGGACCTTCACATCTGCGGACTCTCCTGGGGACCCATCACCACCGCGGGATACCTCATGGGCGTGGAGGACATGATCTTCAACATGGCCATGGGCGAGGAGGAGCTCGTGTCCAAGCTCATCATGAAGAGCGCGGACTTCGTGGCAGACCAGGAGAAGGCACAGATCGAGGCTGGAGCGAGCGTCATGTGGATGGCCGACCCCACCTCTTCGGAGGACCTCATCGACCCCACCATGTTCGATATTTCGGCGAAAGGGATCAAACAGACCATTTCGTCCGTCAAAAAGGAGTACGACGCCCCTGCGTTCCTCCACATCTGCGGAACCACCAACCATCTGATCAACAAGGTCAAGGCCACCGGTGCCGACTGTCTCAGCTTCGACCATGCCGTCGACCCCGCGGAGGCCAGGTCCCTTGCAGGAAAGGAGCTCGCCCTCATGGGTAACATCGACCCTGTCAAGTACATCCTTCAGAACACCCCCGAGGCCATCAAGAAGGAATGCTACCGCATCATCGACGAGTGTGGAAGGGACGGAGGATTCATCCTCGCACCCGGTTGCGAGACCCCTATCTCATCCCCCGACGAGAACGTCATCGCCATGGGCGACGCCGGGATCGACTACTGGAAACAGTGACGGTAAAAACGGAGGTTCCGTGTTCTTCTGCGGAACCTCCTATATTACATATTATACTCAAAGAACAGGTTTTCCGGCGAAGGCCGCCATACACTCGTTGGCCGCATAGTCGGCGTATTTCGCTTCGAGGTATGCGGGGGACACCTTGTCGCTGAAGTGCCTTGCCTTGAAATCCTCGTTATTGAGGACACAGTCGATCAGGATGCCGATGTTTCCTCTGAGCTCCTTCGCGACGTACACCTTCACACCCACCTGTCTGCAGATACGTTCGCAGTCCTCGTCGGTGAGTTTGATATCCTCGAGGACGAGGCCGTATCTCTTGGCGTAGAACTCGAGTTTCTTCCTTGGCAACATGCCTGCCGTATGGCACTGGCAATATAACATTGTTATTCAATACAATACATCCAACTTGATAGCACCATTTCGGATATTATATCCCATTAGTAATACAATAATAAAATTTGTATGTGTAAATGTAATAATAATTTCAAATAATGAAATAATTTAAACATAAAATTTTAAATAAATTCATAATAACAGTTTATCAATGAGTTGGATATTTATACCAATGGATTAATGTGCAAACGCATAATATGAACAAAAACTACATTCTCGCTATTGTAGCAGTAGTCATCATTGTTGCCGCAGGAGCATCCTACGTCGTCCTCAGCGGAGGAAATGACAACGATGAACCCCAGAAGGAGTTCAACCTTGTCACCGACCTCAAAGAGGCCAAGCTCGCAGTGCTCGGAAACGCAAATGGTGACACCGATATCGACAACGACGATATCGCATACATCCAGAAAGTCATCAAGAACGGGGCCGTCTCCCTCCAATCCAACGAAGAGACCTACAACAAGGAGTTCCGCTGCGACGCGAACTTCGACAAGGTCATCGACAGCAAGGATGTCGACTATGTCAAGAGCATGATGGACGGAACCTGCAAGGTCGTCTACTACGAGTCCGTCGACGTCGGTATCGCCGCGTTCAACGTCTCCGAGAAGATCTATCTCGTACCCATCCACCGTACCTGCGGAAGGCCTGCAGCCCTCCTCTCCAACGGTGTGGACAACACCATGGTCGTCGGCGGATCCACCGAGGTCGCCACCGAGGCCGAGTTCAAGGACGTCATCGACCAGAGCAAGATCGTCGATGTCGGAAAGTCCGGAGCATCCACCGTCAGCACCGAGCTCGTCTCCCAGCTTTCCAGCAAATACTCCGACGGATCCGTCGTCATCATGTGCGGAAGGGGCAACTCCTACTGCCAGGACTACGAGGGCAAGGTCGGAAACGCACAGATCGCACGTCAGATCACCTGGGAAGGAAGCGCCCTCACCGGTGTCCTCACCTGGGGTTACCTCTTCGACGGTGTCGGAAACCCCGACCACAAGGCAGGAACCTCCTGGGGACAGGCCAAGGCATACGAGGCCTTCTGGAACAAGTACGTAGGTGCCATCGAGAAGTACACCGACTCCCTCGCCGAGAAGGACAAGCCCAAAGTGCTCTGCTCCTACTACGACGGTACCATCAACGATGTCAAGATCCCCTACAACACCACCGCATCCACCAACACCTTCCGTGGACAGAACACCTCCGACTACCAGAACTCCGTCCTCGCCGGCGGAAACAACGTCGTGTCCAGGTTCCAGTCCGCAGAGACCGGATGGGGTAACATCAACTGGACCCTCGAGACCGTCGCACAGAACTGCAAGGACCTCGACGTCATCATCTTCGCCAACAGCCTCTACCTCGGCAGCTCCCCCTCACAGTTCGACGAGGTAGGAGAGGCCATCGCGGAAGGACTCACCGGATTCCTCCCCTCCACCACCAAGATCTACGTGAAGACCTACAACCTCACCGGAACCCCCGGTGTCCTCGACATAGTCATCTTCGCAAAGATCCTGTGTCCCGACAAATTCGGGAACTGGGACCTCGAGGAAGTGTGGAACGAGTACCTCGACATCTACGGAGCGGACAAGGTCAACAGCAACCTTGCGTTCTCCAACGTCGGTATGTGCTGCACCCAGCCTTACTACACCACCACTTCCGCTTGAAACCATTCAGAGGGGGTAGATCCCCCTCCATCCAGGTGTAATATATGAAAAAATACAGCATTTCCGTTTTTAAAGGAGATAAGCTGGACACCTCAGGTTCGGATGTCGACACGCTTGTGAAGACCTATCAGAACTTCAGGCTACGCAAACTGTTGTTCATCGTCATAGTTGCGGTCGCCCTTGTGATCCTATGCGGTATCAGCGTAGGTATGGGTCAGTACGAGATCTCCTTTGCAAAGGTATACGAATGTATCTGGAACGCGATCGTAGGTGGCTATGACACCAAGAACGTGGACATGAACGTCGTCGTCAACCAGCGTCTTCCCAGGCTCTGTGCGGCCATCATCGTCGGATTCGGTCTCGCCGCCGCCGGTGCCGCGATGCAGAGCATGCTCAAGAACCCCCTTGCCGACCCCTACACCACCGGTATCTCCTCCGGAGCATCCTTCGGTGCCACCGTCGCCATCGGATTCGGTATCGGATCCGCCATCTTCGGAAACTATTCCACCGTCGTGGCGGCGTTCGCATGCTCCCTCGTACCCGCAGCGGTCATCCTTCTTCTCGCAGCAATGAAGAAGTGCTCTCCCGCGATGATGATCCTCGCAGGTATCTCCATCATGTACATCTTCAACGCCCTCACCTCGTACTTCATGCTCGTCATGGACGAACAGTCGATGGCCACCGCCTACGAGTGGACCCTCGGTACCCTTTCCAAGGCATCGTGGAGCAACCTCCCCATCATGTTCGCCATCGCGGCCGCAGGTTCCATCGCCCTGATATACATGGCCAAATACCTCAACGCCATGAACGGTGGGGACGCCTTCGCGAAGACCCTCGGTATCAACGTACAGACCATCAGGATCCTCACCCTGGTCATCGTATCCATCATCGCCGCAGGTATCGTCAGTTTCACCGGAGTCATCGGATTCATCGGAATGGTCGCACCCCACATCTGCCGTATGTTCGTCGGGTCCGACAACAAGATGCTTATCCCCTCCGCAATGGCACTCGGTGCCGCGCTCACCGTGTTCTCCGATATCATCGCTAGAGTGGTCATCACCACCCAGGTCCCCATCGGAATCATCACCTCCATCATCGGAGGTCCCCTGTTCCTGTTCCTTGTCCTCAGGCAGTCCAAAGAGGTGTGGTGAATGAAAATAGAAGTCAAAGACCTCCATTTCAGCTACGGTTCCAAAGAGATCCTCAAAGGTGTGAACTTCACCATCGACAAACCCGGGCTCGTATGCGTCCTCGGACCCAACGGAGTGGGTAAGTCCACCACCGTGTTCTGCATAAACAAACTGTTGAAGGCCACCGGCGGATCCGTCGAGATCGACGGGAAGAACGTGAACGACATCTCGTTCAAGGAGATGTCCAGGTTCCTCAGTTTCGTCCCCCACAACGAGGAGGATACCTTCTCCATGTCCGTCATGGAGACCGTCCTCATGGGAAGACACCCCTACCTCGGAGAGACCGACAACAAGACCAACATGCGTATCGCCGCCGAGAACATCAAACTCCTCGGTATCGAAGACCTTGCTATGCAAGGCTTCAGCGAACTGTCCGCAGGTCAGCACCAGAAAGTGATGATCGCCAGGGGACTCACACAGGAACCCCAGATCCTCATCCTCGACGAACCCACCGCGAACCTCGATGTCAAGTACCAGATGCTTGTCATGAGGCTTCTCAGGGACCTCGCCCACATGAAGAACATCATCGTCATCGCCATCGTGCACGACCTGAACGTCACAGCACAGTATGCGGACCGCATCCTCATGCTGTACGGCGGACATGTCATGGCGGACGGTACCCCCGCCGAGTGCCTCACCCCCGAGAACATCCGTACCCTGTACGGTGTCGAGGTGGAGGTCAGCACCCTTCAGGGCAGACCCCATATCGCCCTTCTCGACTTCGACGGACTCGATTCCCACATCAAGGACATCATCTCCGATTTCAAGGTCGAAGAGAAGGACTGAACAGGACGTACGTCCTGGACGAAACCCCTTACAAACCTTCGGGTTTGGTCTTTTCCGATCCGTTCCCCTAGGGAAGTTCTGCGGACTGATAGGTTTATTATATCATCCCAGGGATTCACCGACATGGGCAAGGATATAACTGCCAACCGTAATTTTATGATGGCATTGGTCGTTGTTCTTCTGGCATTCTCCGTGGCGATCTCGGGATTCCTGATCATAAAGACCATAGACGGCATAACCGGAGGGGATCCCTTCGAAAAAGACCGTCACTACGCCGTGGAAGGCACCATGTCCGTAGACGGATCGGACATCCCCTGCACCGGATACAGCGATTCCCGGTATGTGTCGGAGACCGAAGCGTTCTCGGTGTTCACTTTCAAAACGTATTACGGAAACGGTTATTCGGGATATATCAAAAGCCAACTGATGTTCGACATCGACAGGATTCCTGTATCTTCCATCTACACCTACGTCGGTGAGGAGGACGGGAACCAGCTGTGGTGTTCCGAGAAAGACGGGATGAAGACCGTCTACGCCTTGGACAAGGACAAGGTCGTCGTATCTTTCCATATAACCTCCGACGAATGCGACCTTGTGGCTACCCTCGTGAAAGAATGACCGATACGGACCTAAACCTCTTCCTTAAAACACTATCATGCACAGAACGAGATTCGACAAAACGACTCGGAACTCAGAAACCAAGAAGAAGAATGGAGAAGAATTGGTGCAAGGGACGAGATTTGAACTCGCGGACCGCTATGGACAAGGCCCTCAACCTTGCGTCGTTGGCCATGCTTGACTACCCTTGCAGTAAAACCCCTTAGAAAGAACTAGTTAATATAGTTTTTGCATGATTTTATCGCAGTATGCAATAATAATACGATTGGATTGGTTTAAACCCTATGTTTTCCACATCATCGGTACAATCGGACGATCTCCAGAAAACGGAAGAATATCCGTAGTCCACACAGTCCGACCGAATAATATATACAGAACCTACCAATCGACGTCATGTCAATAGAGAGAGGACAGCCGACGGTAGGACTCCGGTCCAGCTGAGGAAGTTCCCTCCTCCAAGGGTAAGATGAGCTAGGAAATCTAGCAAGGCGAGAGCTTTGGCAAGGGCCCAGAAACGACACAGTCCCGGTAGACAGGATGAACGGTATGTCCGCGACGTTCCCGGGGATCTGGTGAAACGGCGACACCTCATCGGAGCAAGCTCATACAGTCGGGATGATCGACCCGAGACCGACGGGTAGAGTGCGTTAGTTGAATGCTGTCTGAAACAGAAGGGGGGCTACTACTCTGAATTGACACTTCCGTCGGATCCGTTCCGACGGAAACTTCTGCACAATGTTTTAGAACAGAACCCAGATACTCGTCCATGGCATTGGACTCTTCGATCAAAGCGGTCGGATTCGATATGGACGGCACCATCATGGACACCGTCGTGGATTATGATAAGCTAACCAACGTGGTCGCAGACGAGTTCATAAGCCTCGGTGTCCCGATGGAGGTCATCGGATTGGACGCCAAACACCAGTCGATGGACGAGAGCCTCAAATGGCTCAAGGCCAACAAACCCGAGACCCTCGCCGGATTCAGCAAACGTGTAGGCGACAGGGCCACCAGGATCGAGATGGCCAATGCGGACATAGCAAAACCCTTCCCCGGTGCCATGGAGACCGTAAGGGCCCTGAAAGAGAAAGGATACAAGGTAGGTATCCTCACCAGGGGCGGACACGAATACGCCCATTACATCCTCACCAAATGCGGCGTCATCGACGAGTTCTGCACCGTCATCGCCAGGGACGACTACCCCGACAACGAAGCTAAACCCAGTGCGAAATCCATAGAACACCTTGCCGAGAAGATGGATGTGAAACCCGAGGAGATCCTCTATGTAGGGGATGGGACCGTGGATTGGCTTACCAGCGTCAACAGCGGGTGCAGGTTCATAGGTGTCCTTACCGGTCATACCGATGAGAAGGCATGGAAGGAGAAGACCGACGGGAACGTGGAACTCCTCCCCTCGGTCGCAGAACTCAAAGACCTTATCTGAAACTACAGGCGGGGCCTTCCCGCCACGACTTTTTCCTTTACGGTCGTCCGAGGGTTTCCATCCGCCCACCCCCGTATCGAAGTACCGGAGCCGTATTCCACCCCGTATCCTTGCGTTAATTGTATTTTCCCAATCCCCATATCCCGCTACGGAGCATACCACATGGCTATCGGACTCGGCATTGACACTGGTGGAACGTACACCGATGCGGTGATACTCGATATGGACGATGGAACGGTCTACGGACGTTCCAAGGCACGTACTACGCGTGAAGACCTCTCTATCGGGATAGACAACGCTATACGGGCATTAGACGCGACGTTTCTGGAAAAGGTATCCTTGGTATCCCTGTCGTCCACATTGGCCACAAATGCCGTTGTAGAGGGCAAAGGCGGGCGCATAGGGCTCATCTGCATAGGGAAACGGTATGAAGGACCGGAGGAACCCGAGGCATACGTCTACATCGGTTCGAAATTCTCCATGTCGGGAAAGGAAGAGGTTCCTTTGGACATGGACGAGGTGGATTCCTCGATAAAGTGCTTCGAAGGGAAAGTGGATGCAGTGACGGTCTCGGGATACCTCAGTGTCAGATATCCTGCACATGAGAAGACCGTATCCGACCGTGTGAAGGATATCCTGAACGTACCGGTGGTGTGTGCACGCGACCTGACATCGAAATTAGGTTTCGAACAACGTACCACCACGGCGATCATGAACGCACGTCTGCTCCCGATAATCGACGATCTCCTTGAATCCGTCAAGACCTCACTGAGGAACCAAAGGATCACCGCCCCGTTGATGGTCGTGAAAGGGGACGGATCGGTGATCTCGGAGAACGTTGCGAGGGAAAGACCGATCGAGACCGTCCTTTCGGGCCCTGCATCGAGCCTTACAGGGGCGAAGACCCTCACAGGCCTTGATAACGCGGTCATGATGGACATCGGAGGCACCACCACGGATATCGGGATACTCCGCAACGGATTCCCCCGTACCGATGTGGAAGGGGCTCTTATCGACGGAAGGAGGACCAGGGTCCTGGCCGCGGACATATCCACCTACGGGATAGGCGGTGACAGCCGCATTATAGTGAACGGTAAGGACACCGTGATCTCGCCCGTACGCATTATACCGTTATGCGTGGCAGCTACGAAATGGCCGAACATCCTGGAAAGACTGAAAGAACTGGAGGACGTGACCGACGACCGTTCCGCGGACATATGTCCCATACAGGAGATAGTTCAGGATACGGAGTTCTTCACCCCGGCCCATACCAAGGTCAAAGAGGAATTGAACGACACCGACAGAAGGTTCCTCGAACTCATAAAGGAGAGACCGTTGTCATTGCATGAGGCTTCGGAGGCCTTGGAAGTACCCTATTACTCCATATCCGCGACCAAGATGGAGTCCGAGGGGTTCATCACCAGGATAGGTGTGACACCGACCGATGTGCTCCATGCTAACGGGGAATACACCGATTATTCCACAGAAGCCTCCGGACTTGCCATAGGGTACCTTTCCAGAAAGGCCGGCGTTCCGTTCGACGGATATCTTTCACAATTGAAGGGACTGATAACGGACACCATCTGCAGAAGCCTCATGACCGATATCCTCCTGGAGGATTCCGGAAAGGACTCGTTGGACCAGATGGAACAGGCTATGGTCTCCAAGGTACTCGATCACAGTGAAAAGGACTATAGGTTCGGGTTCAGACTGAACCTTCCGATCATCGGTATCGGTGCACCGGTCGGTTCATGGCTTCCTGCAGTGGCCGAAAGGTTCGGTACCGAACTGGTCCTCCCGGACAATTGGGATGTCGGAAACGCGATCGGGGCCATCACGGGTTCCGTCGTGGAACACGAATCCATCGAGATCAGGGCCGCCGACGACAGATATCTAGACGATCCCGAATGTATTGTGTTCTCCAGAACAGGGCCCGTACACTTCCCCGATATAGCAGAGGCCATGGCCTTTGCGGAGAACGAGGTCAGAACAGCGGTATTGGAAAGATCCAGACTTTCCAATGCAAAGGAACCGATGGTCACCATCGATACAAAAACCGAACTTGCAGAACTCTCTGCCGATAAAAAGGTGTTCAGAACCGCAGTTATCACAGCAACTGCAGTCGGTAAACCTGATTTTTTGAAGTAAATTAATTACCTGATACCCCGAGGGCCTGAACCCCCGGGGTACGGAAGATTAACAATTTGGTACGAAGATCACTCGTAACCGCGTCCGAGGACGTGTTTCCTGTCCTCTGCCTTCTCCTCTTCGAGAGTGTTGTATCTGAACCTCTCGAGGTTGTTGGCGAAGGTCTTGTTCTGAGGCATGATCTTCTTCATGGTCTGCATGACAACGCTACCGAGGGACATGAGTCCGTGGGACATGTTGATGCCGAAGCTGGTCATACCGCAGACGACGTGTCCGGGGTTCATGACGTCGTGGGGGTCGACGAAGGTCTTGAAGGACCTCATGAGTGCGACGGTGTTGGCGTCGTGGATGTTGTCGAGGTTCCATGCGAAGAAGACTCCGAATCCGGTGGTCCTTCCTCCGACCTCCATTGCCCTGTCACCAAGGTAGAAGTTGAATGCGAAGGCGAGCATTCCGAGCAGGGACTCGTCATCCTTGAAGTAGTAAGGCATGAACAGAGCGGTGTTCCTGTCGACGATCTCTCCGATGATTCCACCGAGCTCGGATTTCATTGCACCGAATGCCTGGTAGCTGGTCTCGATGAACTCTCCCCATACTTTGGTGGGGGTGATGACCTCTGCAGGGATCTCTCCGACTCCTGCTTTCCTGGCCCTGAACTCATAGCACCTCTCTTCCCACTCGTGCTCTCCGATCTCGTCAGCGACCCTTGCTCCACCGTTGGCGGACATGATCGCATCGGTCTCGGCGACATCCATCTCGACGAACTTCTCATCGCCCTGGTAGGTGACGAGGACGATGTTCCTTACGTCGGGTGCGTGGCATCCGGCCCTCTTCTGGTTTGCGAAGTGGTTGAAATCGGACCAGGAGATGTGCAGGGGTTTCAGGCTTGCGTGGTTGACGATGGCCTGGATGGCTACGTTTGCATCGGACAGTTTGTCCTTGAACTCGTATGCGACGGGCTTGATGATTCCCATGGGGTAGATCCTGAGGGTGACGGTACCGAAGAGACAAAGGGTACCCTCGGAACCTGCGAAGAGCTGGTTGAGGTTGTATCCTGCCTTGTATGCTCCGATCTCGTTGTAACCGGTGTTGACAAGGGTTCCGTCGGGGAGGATGACCTCGATGTTCATGACGTTGTCCTTTGCGGATCCGTATTTGTAGGAACCGATACCCATACCGTTGGTGGCGAGCCATGCTCCGATGGTTGCCGCGGGGAAACTGGAGGGGTAGGAACCTACGATGAAGCCCTGCTCCATACATTTGTCGAGGACGGCCTTCCAGGTTGCTCCGGACTGTACCTTGACGACCATGTTCTCGGCGTCGACCTCGATCTTGTTGTAAACGGAGGAGAAGTCTACGACGATACCGCCGCAGGTGGGCATTGCTCCACCGAGACCCCAGGTGGAGTTACCGCGGGGAGTGATTGCGATTCCGTTCTTGTATGCGATCTTTGCGATCTCGACGAGCTCGGAGGTCTTCTTTACCCTGACGACTGCGTCGGGCATGTTGTCGAAGGCGAGTCCGGCCATCTTGGGGAGGGGTGCAAGGTCGTGGCAGTAGAGGAGCTTCTCCTCGTCGTTGACGTTGACGTTTGCCTCTCCGACGATGTCGATGAGCTCTTTGATGACTTTCTCGCTGACGTCGCGGGAGAGTTTGTCGGAATCAAGGGTGTTGAGTTTGCCGGTGGTGACGAAGTCCCTGAACTCGTTCATGAACTTGACGGCTGCTTCCTCACGGACTTCCTCGAGCTTTGCGGTTGCGGACCTTCCTCCGAGCTCTGCGGCTGCGGCGACGAGGTCTGCTCCGTTGGAGACGAAAAGGACGGTGTTGGCGTCGGCGACTGCTGCGCATGCGACGTCTGCTCCTGCGGCCTCCATGAACTTACCGAAGTTCTTGACGGGGACGAGGACCTCGGTCTTGGTGTCTGCGACTTCTACTTTGTCCTCGCATTTGGCTCCGCCGTTGGCCTCCATAAGGGCGTCTGCGGCCTCGATGCTGAAGTCGACGAATTTCTCCTCGCCCTGGAAGGTCATGGAGATGACGTTTCCTGCGAAGAGGAAGTCGAAGGGCTTCAGGCTTGCGTGGCGGACGACTGCCTGGATGGCTGCATCTGCTGCAGAGGCGTCTGCGAACTTGTAGGAGACTGCTTTGACAGCTCCGACAGGGTAGAGCTTGACGGTTGCGGAAACGATCTTTCCGAGGGTTCCCCTGGATCCTACGAAGGTCTGGAGGAGGTTGTAACCGGACATGTATGCGCCGATGTTGTCGTAACCGAGGTCGACGACGGTTCCGTTGGGGAGGACGACCTCGAGGTTCATGACGTTGTCTTTGGCGGGTCCGTTCTTGAAGGAACCCCTTCCGATGCCGTTGGATCCGACCCAGGACTCGACGGATTTCTCTGCGTCGAAGGGGTAGGAACCGACCATAAGGCCTTTCTCGGCTGCGAGTGCGATGACATCGGACCATTTGGCGCCGGCCTGGACCTTTGCGACCATGTTCTCTGCATCGATCTCGATCTTGTTCATGGCGGAAATATCGATGACGATGGCACCACTGCTGGGGCAGGACGATACTGCTGCACCTGCCTCGGTTGCGATCCTCATCACAGTGGCGACTTCCTCGGTGGTCTTGGCTTCGACAGAAACTGAAGATTTGCCTTCATTCTGCTTCACTGCGGCCATGCCAAAAGCTTCCTGGAGCTTTTCGCATACCTCGGGAGTAACCTCGCGGGACAATTTAGTCGAATTCATGTTAATCTTCCTCCACTGCAAGAAACAGCGTGGTTAATATGTCGGTGGGTAGCCCATCGCATATTATAAGGTTTACCACACCATTCTTATACTAGATAAAAAGCCAAATGTGCTTTGGCAATAATATTCTGGATTACAGTTGGTTCTATCTTAAAAAGATGGGTGGAACAGTGGCAGTCGGAACATCCGAAACCTTTCATCTCGGGCACTCCGCCACACTCTTCGACGATCCTTCCGAGGGCGCATTCGGGTATCGCATCGGGATACGACTCCCATGCCTCGGAACTCTCGCAGACGGTGGTGAGGTAGTCCACGTGCCACTTGAGCTTCTTCTCATGTGCCAGATGGCGTTTCAGACGTTGGTCCAGACCGGCCATGGCACTGCCCACGTAGCAGTACGTGCCGGCGGTGAAACGATGGGGACCTAGAGCCCCCACCGTCAGGTCCATGTCGGACCCGAGGGTGACGAAGAGCACGTATGTGCCCTTCCTCACGCTCATTGGGACGCCTTCAGGGAATCCTCGTAGGCGACCTGGGAACGGGTTTTGATACGGATCAGGACGCTGCTGTCGTTGATCTTGGAAGGGGTGATGACGCAGACGTCTCCCAGACGGCGTCCGTAGACCTCCATGTTCTCGATATCCTCATGGCATTCGTCATAGGACACCTTCGCCCTGAGACCGTCGAGGTGCATGACCAGGGGAGCGGGCCTGAGGCACATGTCGATGGGGGGATAGTTCTCCAACAGGGCCTTGATCTCGGAGGGGTGGACGAACGGCGGGTCCTCCTCTATGGCCTTCTTCTTGTCGGCTAGGACTTCTTCCACACGGGTTCCGACCTCGTCGAGCTTCTTCCTCTCCTCTACGCTCCTCATACGGGAGGCCTTCCTGCCGATGCCGCTGACGATGGCGTCGCAGGTACCCTCCACACCTTCGGGCTCGGGTCCGCAGATGAGGACGGTGGGCACGGAGATCTTCGAAAGGAGAAGATCTGCCTTCGTCTCGACGCAGGCTTTGAAATTGCCGAGCATGAACACGCATGCATCGTACTCGTCGAGGATCGAGGTCTCCTCCAGACTTATCTGGGAGGTGTTCTTGCCTCTGCCTCTTGCAAGTCCCATGACGACGGTAACCGCACCGCATCTCCTGAGCTGTTCCGCGACATCGCAGATGGGATGGGGCATGTGGTGACGTCCGAGGGTGGGACCGACGACGGCGATCTCGGTACCTGCGAGAGGAACCTCCTTGACCTGTCCGCCGATGTCCTTGCAGAGGGCAACTACGACATCGCGGTCCTCCGAAGGGATGGACATTGTAACGGTGAGCATCTGGGCGCTGCGGGTCTTCTGAAGGACCACTCCGCCCACGTCCTCGATAAGCTCGTAGAGCTCGTCGGAACGGTAGACCCCTCCGTCGTACATTATGACCTCATACATTCAGGACACCTCCGTCGACCATGGATTCGTGGAGCGACCTTCCTTTCTCGATGTGTTCGGGACGCATGATCTCCTCGGTCGCGATGGCGGTGATGACGTCATCGGTGGTGAAGGTACGCCTGTTCCTGATCCCTTCGGGGAGGACCCTCCAGATCGCTCCGAGGATGTCCTGCACGGGATGGGAGGTGGATTCTACCTCGATGGCGTCGACGTCTGCGGACCTCTTGGCCCCTACGACGGTGATGTCGAGCCTGTCGGTCTGTTGCACGTTGTCCCTGCCGTACACGTTCCAGAGGGCGGTGAGGGTACCGGGTGCGTACATCTCGTCCGAGATGCTGACGTAGACGATGTCCCTCTCCATCCTGGTGGAGGCGACGTCGCCGATCTTCTTCGCGGAAGGACGTGCCTTCATCCTGACGGACACGGCGAAGAAGGGGATCTCGGGTTCCAGCATTATGAGCGAACGGTCGATCGCCGCAAGCTTTCCGATGTCGGCAAGGATCTCCTCGTAGAGGGCCTTGTAGCGTTCGTTACCGTAGGGATCGGGTCCTATGACCTGTGTTTCCGATGCCATGGTGAGGCCTCACAGGAATCCTGAACTGAGGAGTGCTCCACCTACGGCTCCGATGTACTGGGAGTCGGCAGGCACTATAGGTTCGTCTCCGAGGACCTCGCCGATGGCCTTGACGAGACCCTTGTTGAGGGAGGTTCCACCGACCTGGATGATGGGGCGCCTTACGTCGACCTCCTGGAGCTGCTGCTCGTAGACCTGCTCTGCGACGGAGTGGCAGGCGGCCGCGGCGACATCCTCGAAGGTCTTTCCGGCACCGAGGGTGGTGACGAGGTCCTGGATACCGAAGACTGAACAGTAGGAGTTCATCTTAGCGTTGACCCAGTTACCCTTGACGGCATAGTCCCCGAGCTGGTCTATGGGGACCTTCAGCCTTTTCGCGGTCATCTCGAGGAAACGTCCGGATGCACCGGCGCAGATTCCACCCATGGTGAAGTTGTCGGGGACACCGTCCCTTACGGTGATGGCCTTGTTGTCCATTCCACCGATATCGATGATGGTGGCCTCTCCCTTCTGCCTGTTGGCGAGCCATACCGCACCTTTGGAGTTGACGGTGAGCTCCTCCTGCACGAGCTTGGCCTTGAAGTGGTCTCCGAGGGTGAAACGTCCGTATCCGGTGGTTCCGAAGGCCTCGATCTGCTTGAGTTCGACGCCTGCCATCTCCATGGCCTCGTTGAGGACCTGGGTGGCGGACTGCACGACGTCTCCGGAGGTGGTCCATGCCTTACCGATGATCTTGTTGTTCTCCATGATCACGCATTTGGTGGTGGAGGAACCGGAATCGAGACCTGCGGTGAGACCGGTCTGCCTCTCCCTTGCAAGGAGCTCCTTCCTGGAGACGATGGTGACGAGGGCCTCCATCCTGGTGAGCAGCTGGGACGCCTTCAGCCTCTCGGTGAACGAGTAGGTGACGACGGGGAGACGGGTGTTCTCCTGGATGAACCTCCTGAGCTCGTTCCTGACGAGGGCGGCCTCGGCGCACCTGAAACAGGTGGTGATGAAGACCGCGTCCGCATCGTACTTTCCGTCCGCGAGGGAGATGGCACGTGCGATCATCAGCTGGAGCTGGGGGGACTTGGGGGTGAAACCGAACCTGTCGAGGGCCTCCTTGACCTGGTCGTAGGAGACGTCGGGATAGACGATCTTGGCTCCGACGGACCTTGCCGCGGATTCGATCTCGAACTGTACACCGCTGTATTCGGTACCGCATGAAAGCTCTGCGATCCTGATGGTCATTCGCCCAGACCTCCCAGGAAATCTTTGATCTGTCCTACCATGGTCTTCGCTTCCTCCTCGTTGCTGGGGTATTTTACTGTGAGACAAGGGATCTTACGCCTCTTGAGAAGATATTTCGCAAGCTCGTTGGAACGGTCGCATCCGACGCAACCGAAACTGAACGGAGGCTCGTCGATGATGATCGCGGCGTCGGCGGCCTCGATCATGGGGCCCCAGAGCGCCATCCTTCCCCTGACACCGGAAGGAACCTCCACACCTGCGTATTTGAGTCCTTTGACGACGTCGTCCAAGGTGACGTTCATAGGCGGCATGTCCACTTCGATGTTGTCTACTTTCTCCTGGATAACGGCCATGGTGCTAAGGGGTTCATGACCGAACCTCTCCACAAGGTCGAAGAGGATCATGCTGTTCGGGGGATCTATGAAAATCTTCATCTGAAAGCCTCACTGATTTCTTTCATCTGTCTTACAGAAAGGGGTTTCTTCTCTTCGGGAACGGTGTATTCGGTGTTTCCCGCATCTATATCGTCCAATGCGGACTGGATAAGGGGCAGACATTCCCATTCGGCCTCAAGCTGGGAGTAGCCGGGCCTGGTTCCGTGCTGTGCACGGCATCTGCGGGGATCCCCCATCGGGAATCCTCTGACTTTACTGAACACTTCGTTATGGTAGGTCTCACGAACGACCGCCATGACCTTGGACATGGTCTTTTCATCGGACTCGATAAGACATCCGTAACAGGTCTCCTTCACGCTCAGGCCGTCATCGATGGTGTGGACCTTACGGACCAGCTGGTCGGACGTCACAGAGGAGTCGGGGGAGATCATAAGGATCCTGGTGATCCTGGCTTCGCTCATATCTTGGCCTCCGTTATGTAAATGATCTGTTCGTCATCGAGGGAGTCCATGTTGGAAAGGTCTCCCAGGAACTTTCCCACGATGTTGGTACCGTACCCTTCCTCTCCGGTGGGTCCGTAGGTGTCGCTGTCCTGGAGACGGATACCTATGAGACCGTGCTGGGGCCTGGACTGGTTGGTGACACCTATGTCTCCCTTCTTGCACTTGGTGAAAGGGTTCTGGGGATAGAGGGACTGGGCCCTTGAGGTGTCTCCGAAGAAGGTGACCATCGCCATGCCGGGATACGAGAACTGTACCTTGAGCTGTCCGACCGGTTTGTGGCTGAGCCCTGTGACCTTCTTGAAGTACTGTACGGTCTTGGCGTCCTCCGCGGTTATGGAGATGCGGTAGACCTGGTCGCGGGGGACACCGAACGTCTCGATCTCGCCTGCGTTGAGGGCGACCATAGTGGATTCGGGGGTCTGTTCCACGATGATGGCATCGTCGGAAAGGTCTCCGGTACGCTTCTGCTTGAGACCGTAACCCTCCAGGAACGCCGCGCCTGCGGCCTGGGTCATTCCAACTGACATGATACGCCGGGGAACGGTATCCACGGTCACCTTGCTTCCGGCCGTAGAACGTGCGACGAGGGCGGAACCGCGTATGACCTTACCTGCGATGTTGATCGAGGGGGAGAGCTGTCTCCTCTCCTTGTAGATGAGAAGGTGTCCTTTTCCGGTACCGGTGTTCCTGATACCGACGGAACCGACCTCCCTGACGGAGGTGCGTTCCTCCTTCATATCGACATCCATGTCGTCACGGCAGCCCATGAAGGTACCGGTCCCTTCGGATACGTTGAAATATCCTTTGGAACCGAGGACGAGGACCTGTTCCGCGGACATGGGGGACTCGCGGTCGAGCTCGATCAGGACGTTGGTGTTGACGGAGCAACCCTCGGTGAGCTTGTAGGAGAGGTCGTCGGTGACCACGACGTTATCCTGACTGGTCTCCGACACGACGGGATGGATATCGGTGATGGCGTATCCTTCGGGAAGGACCTTGAGGAGATGCCTTCCGACAGTGATCTTTCCGATGACGCCGGAACCTGCTCCGAAGGCCTTCTTCTGGTTGACCTTGGAGATCATGACATAGGTGGTCTGGTTGTCGTTTCCTCCCAGGGAGAAGAAACACTCGAACCTCTTATAGGTCCCTTCCGAGGAGTCGCGGGGAATCTCGGTGGGGAACGAACCGAAGGCGACGATGTCCTTGGTGCTCCACCTTATGCGTACGCCCTTGATTGCCTCCACGTAGTTCCTGAAAAGCTTGGCCTCAGGGGTATCGTAGAGATGGAGGACCATGTCCCCCATGGGGGTGACCAATGCGAAGTCGTTGGTGACCTCGCGTACGGTCTCGGTGGAAAGATGTACCGCGATACATGCTCCGGGATGGTAGACCTCCCCTGCGACGGCCTGTTTGAGGGTGGACCCCTTCCTGAGCTTCTTCTCGACGCCGTTGACGGTTACGATCATTCACGACCCTCCTTGGGCATGATCTTCTGGAGCTTGGACGCGATCTCGTCGAGCTTGTCCTGGGAACAGGTGACACCTCTGACGACGCCGGTGACGATCTCCTCGATGCTTCCGAGGGTGTTGATCTTGTCCTCGGGAGGCATGACGTCACGGGTCTTCACACCGATGGCCGCGAAATCCTCGAAATCGACGGGACACTGAGTGACCACGATGGCGGGGATGTCGACGTTCCTGAGGATCAGTCTCGCTTTGTAGGTGATGTGGTTCCTCACGTTTCCGAGATGGATCAACGCGACCTTGTACTCCCTGATCCTTTCGACCTCGATGGGATCGAGACCGAAACGGGAACCGGTGGTAACATCGGGTGCGTCGGTAGGTACTCCCGAACCGGAGTTCACGACAAGGACGGATGCGTTGATACCTACCTCACGCAGGGCGTAGGTGATCTCGCACACGGGCTTGGTGATGTGCCTCCTTCCGGGACCCATTGCAATTACACAGACATCTTTTCCGCTTTCAGAGATGGTGGCCCTCTGGGCAAGACCTCCTCCTGCCCCGAGACCCTGAGCATCCCTGCATTCAACGAAGCTCAGATGTCTTCCGATCTGCTGCTTCATATCTAGTCCTCACTCTTCTTGTTCGCCATTTTCCTCAGGGTGGTCCTCGTTCCCATGGAGATCGAAGTTCTCGATGAGCTCCGCAGGGGTACCGGTGGCGACCACCTTTCCTTTCTTCATGAACACGGCACGGTCGCAACAGTTCTGGATGAAGTCCATATCGTGGCTGACGACGATGAAGGTCTCACCGAGGGTCTCCCTTGCACGGAGAACGGACTTTGCGACGATGACCTTGGTGATGGGGTCCATGGTTCCGGTAGGCTCATCGAGGATGACGATACGGGGCTCCTTGATGAGGACCTGTGCGAATGCGATCCTCTGACACTCTCCGACGGAAAGGTTGTCGGGGTAGGAATCGAGGACCTTGTTGACCTCTTTCTTGTCGAAACCGACACTGATGAGGACCTGGATGGCCTTCATCCTTGCAAGCTCGGCGGGGAGGGTCATTCCGATACTGGTGGAAAGGTTCTGGAGAACGGTATCAAAGGGATAGAGGGAATACTCCTGGTGGAGGATGCCGATGTAGGGGGTGGCACGTCCGCGTCCGTCGTATCCGCTCTTGGACATGTCGATCCAATCGTCACCGATCCTGACTTCGACCTTTCCTTTGGTGGTGGTCGAAAGACCTGCGATGAGCCTGGAAGTGGTGGTCTTTCCGGCTCCGGAGAATCCGATAAGTGCGAAGATCTCCTTCTCCGCGATGTTGAAGGTGACACCATCGACCGCCTTGACGACTCCTCTGGATACAGAGAAATAGTGTTTCTCGGCGTTGTCGAGCTTTACTATGTCCCCTCCGGTCTCGACGGTCTCTCCTTTCTCGAAGACGTATCCTTCCATGAACTTGTCGGAAATGGACTTGGGGGCACCGGACATCTTGACCTCTCCGCCTTCGAGCCAATATCCATCGTCCGCCATTTTCTCAAGGGCCTCGGGCCAATGGGATGCGAACACCATGCAGATGTTCTTCCTCTTGACATAGTCCACGAGCTTCTTGTGGACCTCTTCGGCGGTGAAGGGGTCGAGGGTACCGGTGGGTTCGTCGGCAAGGAAGAAGATGGGGTCCCTTGCGAGCTGCCTTGCGATGACGATCCTCTGTTTCTCTCCTCCGGACAGGTCCCTCGCCATGTGCATGGTCCTGTGGGTCATGTTGACGAATTCGAGGAGTTCGATCGCTTTCTCCACACGTTTGGGAACTTTCTCATCGATGGCGTTGAGGACGTTCTCGATGACGGTCAGGTCACCGAAAAGGGCGAAGGTCCTCTGGAGCATGATAGCGATCCTGGATTTCACAGCAACCCTGAGGGGATCGTACTCGTCGAGAGACCAGTAATCCACAGACAAAGCCTCGTTGTCTCCTCCGCAGACCTTACAGTTTACACCCTCTACGGGAACGTCCAAATGACCGCACCTGGTGCAGCGGTTGACATGATACAATACACGTCCAGAATCGGGTTCGTATTCGGTGCTTCCCCTGAGCATGTGGAGAAGTACACTCTTTCCAGAACCGCTCTTACCTATCAATCCTGCGATCTCTCCAGACCTTATGGTTGCACTGAAATTATTTAGAACGAGCTTACCCGAGAATGATTTAGATACATTCTCAATGGTAATTAATTCAACCGATTCTGACATAACCGCCAATCAGATTTAAGATATTTAGAACTGTCCAGCAATTTTACTAACATACGTTAACTTTTATCCAGTAATTTTACTAACATACGTTAACTTTTTTTAACTGTAAATAAGATATTACTATTTTTTTAGAAAAAAGGCAATATACGAATACCAAAACAATACAACACAGGTATCTTTTCAGTGCAGATACTGTCAGGCAACCCCGTTATTTCTGTACATCATATGTACAAAATAGTCAAAACCCAAATCGGAAATTCACAAACGTATTAATGGTTGTAACTTCTATCCATCCATATGAGCATAACCGAAGGTCGTCCGCGCATGGGTGGACCGATACCTAAATTCAAGGATTACCACATCTGGAAGACCTTGTTCTGTCTCAACAAGGAATCCCCGATAGGCCGTAAGAAACTGTCATCCCTGTTGAACATAGGAGAAGGCAGTACCAGGACCATCCTTTCCATACTGCAGGAAAGCGGCACCATCCTCATCAAGAAGAACGGTGTCTCGCTTACCCCCGAAGGTAAGAAGACCTGGAACGAGATCGCGATGGACATCGCCCCCATCGCCCTGGACAACCTCACCATCGGCAAGATAAACTGTGCCGTACGTGTCCCCAAGGCCGCACCCAAGATCAAATACGGATGCGAAGAAAGGGATAACGCCATCAGGTCGGGAGCCGTCGGAGCGACCACTCTGGTCTACCTCAACAACATTCTGATGTTCCCGGGTAACGATTATCCCCTGAACTCCAAATCGGACAGGGCCATCCGTAATTCGTTCTCCCTGGCTAACGGTGATGCGATAATCATCGGGACCGCCGACACCTACGACCTCGCCGAAGAAGGTGCGGTCACCGCAGGCCTTGAACTTCTCGGAGGGATCAACATCCTCCACGAACCTGTAGAGACTCCTTCGACCATGGGTTCCATCAACGAGCTTATCGCCCTGTCGTTCATGGTACACGACCTTGTAGGAGGTCTTCCCGTCTGTGCCAAAAGCAAGGACAACCTCGGTATCAGGATAGAAGACGGCAAGGTCGTCGACAACGCATACACCGGAGCGGTACTGGAAGAGGTCCTCAAGATAGGTACTACGATCAGAAGGATCGCCACATCCGGACCGTACAAGGGAATAAGGGTCATTGTCACCCCCCTTGAGATGAACAACAACGTCATCGCCGCTATCGGTGTCGTGGATCTGCGTACCATGGCAGGCATCAACAATCCCATTCGTCTATACGAAGACGAGGATTGAATTTTTTTGTCGGTTTGGATGATATGTCTAAACCGACAAAGAACCTAAATTTTATAATTCGACAGTTCATACATCCAAATGATTGAGGGTTAACAATGTCTGTCGACGGACCTGAAAAACCATTGGAAATCGTGAAGAACCTCAGAGGAGTCATTCACGCATTCTATCTCGGCAAAGATGTGCTCGACAAAATGAGAGACGAAGAAAACACCGTAAGGGCTGCAGGTGGAAACATCTCTGTAGATAACCAGGGTTTCAGTGAAGCTCTCAAACGTGACCATGTCATTGCGATCATCAAAGATCCCAGGTTCAGGCCTCCGCCAGAGCCCACCGTCCTCCTGAAATCTGAAGACGGGACCATCCTCGGAACCGAAGTGTTCCCGTTCTCTGCAGATGAATACATGGAGAGGGACGATGTCGTATGGCTTTCCGACGCGTTTGTTCTTTTCCCCACTGTAAAAGGAAAAGGCGGAGAGACTTTCGTCATGCCCCCGGTCAGTTTCCCCGAACTGAACCCGTCGAACGGATGCAAAGACGTCGTTTCATGCAGTCCCGCACCCAGTTGCGACCTTATGATGAGACAGGCCTACGAATATCCTGACGATTCCAGGCTTGCATCCGTCCTTATCGCATTCAACGATTGCAATTGAATTTACCAAGGGGGTTCAAACCCCCATCCCACTTCTAGAGAAATTACAAACACGGAATATAACCGTTTTATTCAATCAAAATAAATTCAATTTTTTAATCATATTAATAATTTTTATTAAATAATCCGTAATGGATTGAGTATTTTCTCACTTTCGGTCACTTTCGGTGACCTCCCCCGTTTAACATTATATACCCCAGAAACATACAAAGTATTGTCAGATACAGACCATGTGGGACCGAAAGACAAGACGTCTGTCTTTGGAAACATAGGTCGTAATGTATCGGAAACCATCAGTCCATCGGGATGTGGATACGCCCGTCTGGGACCGAAGTTTATTGAAAAGTCCCAGACGGGCACCAATGGTCAAAACCTGGTCATACGAAAAAGATCCCATCCAATGGGCGGGTGTTTCACGTCTCTATTTTCCGCCTTTGGTGAACAAAGCGTGTTTCAACACACAGAAGTCACACAAGGAATGTTCAAAACAAAAAATAACTAAAATACCCCTGCCCCAAAGGACAGGGTAAATGGTTTACGGAACAAGGAAACTTGCTTATCCTCCGCCCGAGGGCATCATTTCGGTGATGTCTACTTCACGCTCCATCTTCTGGAGGTCATCAACGGAATCTCTGCCCTTGAACTCTTTGGACTCGCGTTCCTTGAATGAAGACGTCTTGTACTCACTGACATCGGCTGCAACGAGAGTGTCGGCGACATAGTAGAGATCGGTGCGGTCCAGCCTCATCCAGACCTTACCGTTCATCTCCTTGATATCGACAACCTTGCCTACGGTCGATGTTGGAGTGTATTTTACGACGTCTCCTACATCCATGACTCGATCATCCCTTGATGACTGCAGTCCTCTCTCCGGCAGGGACGAACTCCCTAAGTCCACCGCGTCCAATTTCCTTGGTGACGTTGGCGAAGTCGAAGACGAGGTCTTTGTCAGAGAAGGCAACCTTGATCAGGGGGCTTGCAACGAATGCATCGCCGCGGGCAAGGTGAGCTGCCTTGGGGATACCAGCGTAGCCGGACAGGTGTCCGACGTTCATGGCGTAGTTGGGGTAGTTGGGACCCCTAAGCTCCATGGGCAGACCCTCATCGGACCTGTATGCGTAGGAGTTAGCGGAACCGCACTGATCCTGAAGGTCGAATCCGTAGAATCCGAGCCTTCCGGTCCTCTCCTTGTGCTGGAGCATGGACTGGTACCAGGCGTTGAGACCGTTGTCGGCTACTCCGGTTGCCATTGCGACTGCAATACCGGTGGAAGCTGCGGTGACGGTGGCCCTCTGGGATCCTCCGAAGTGGGTCTCCATAACGGCGGGGTATCTCTCGTACATCTCAAGGGCGTAGGAGGAAACCTGGTCAGCGAGTTTCATCTGTTTTGCGTAGTCGTCAGCTTTGACACCGCAGAATCCGCCGTATGCATCTTTGATGAGGTCTACGGAGTGGTAGACGTAATCCTCAAGGATGTTGTCGGTGTAGGCAGCGGTAGCGTACTGGGTGAATCCGACACCACCAGACATGTATCCACCGAGGTAGACCTGGTCGTAGATAGCTGCACCGAGAGCAACGGTCTCGAGGACAGCCCTTGCGGGGTCGTCGGGGTAGACACGGTCGGACTGGACCATATCGTCGAGGAATCCGAAGGTGATTCCTCCGGGCTCGTTGGGTCCCCTGACACGCCTTGCGGGCATCATGGATCCCATGGTGATGGACTGGTGTTTTGCAGAGTATGCGAAGTCAGCGATGGCTGCCTCTCCTGCTGCGAGTTTGTAGGAGGAGATGAAAGCCATGGAGATCTGCATTGCAGCGTGCCTGGAGACGGTTGCTCCATCCATGAGCCTTCCGACCATGGTAGGTACGCGGACTGCCTGCATAAGGGTCTTTCCGATGGACTTCTTGAGTTTCTCGGCCTGCTCCTTGGGGAAGTTCTTGTTGATGTCGATGACGAACCTGGGGTCGATCTCATCAATAAGCTCATCGTCACCGGAGTAGACTTTGACGTAGGAGTCCTCTACGAGTGCAGGGTTGCACTCTGCCATGTGCTCCTGAACGACTGCTCCTCCAGGCATGGTGTGGTTGACGGTCTCGAGGTATGCGTTGATAGTCTCGGGGGTAACCTCTTTACCAAGCCTTTTCTGGATGGTCTGGTGAGGGGAGTCGAGTCCGACGAGGACGGTCCTCCTGATGTCATCCCATGCCTGCTGGATTGCAGGGTTGTTGATGCAGTGAAGGTCATCGGCCTCAACGACGAGGTCAGTGTGGGAAAGCCTGTAGGGCATCCAGGACCTCTGTCCGAGGGGAACTCCGATATCCTCATTCATCATGGGGAATCCACGTTTCTTGGCGATTTCGTCGGCTTTTGCCTGGAACTCGACTTTGCTCTTGGACTGTTTCCATCCGCCGTAGCAGTAGTACTTGGTCTCCATGCTGGTAGGTTCTTCCTTGAACTTTGCTTTGCATGCGTCAAGGAAAAGTTTCTCATCCTTTCCTGCCATTTCACTCACCTTTTACATCGAAGGGTCTGTATCCACCAAGGGTCCTGAGTTTGTGGATCCTTATGTAGAAGTCAACGACTTCTTTATCATCGTTCATGTCGTATCCGTCTGCCCTGAAGATGGTGGTCCTCTCTTTCAGGTCAGCCATGGGTGCGGGCTGTCCGACGTAGATCTTCTTGTCGAGGGGCAGTGCAACCTGGTCTTTGACGTACATGACTTCTTTCTTCTCGTCGTCCCAGAGGTACCTCTGCCATCCATCGAACATAAGTCCGTGCTCGTCGAGACGGCAAGAGTGTCCGTGAACGGTTGCTCCCCTGATACCGGTAAGTGCGGGATCAAAGGTCTCGTTGTCGAGAAGCTCTTTTGCGATCTGCTCGAGGTTCCTCTCACGGACCTCGATAATCTGCCTTCCAGAAAGGGTACCGGTGTCGATTCCTCTGTATCTGGAAAGGTACATCCATGCCCTCTGGTAGGGGGAGATGGGTGCGAAGTAAACGGAGTCGGCGAACTGGATGTACCTGATCCTGTCACCGGCTTTTGCTCCCTCAATGGGGACGACGAGTTTCCTGATGGGGCACTCGGGTTCGGTTGCCTCCTCGATGGGGGCGTGGATGGAACCGTATGCCTGACCGGGGGTCCTGTGTCCCATGAGCCTTACAACGTCATCCATGGGGATGTCGCGAAGTTTTTTAAGCTGAATCTTGGGGTCCAGGTATCTGCGCCTGTTCTGGGCAGGTTTGGACTCACCAGGGAAGAACTGTCTCTGATATTTTGCCATAATTAAGCACTCCTGTAATCATGAAGCGATGGTCTATACTTGGAATATCTGCCTACGTCAATGGTGTATCCGAAGGGGATGGTCTTGTCGCAAGCGGCTTTCAGCTCCTCTACAACTGCATTGAGCCCATCTTCGTCCTCTACGAGGACCTCGATGTAGAATGCACCGACCAGACAATGAAGTTCGACCTCGCGTCCTGCGACGTGAATGATCTTACGTTCAGTGTGGTTGTTCATGTGTCCCTTTGCGGGACCGCTGTTGATCTTTGCGGGAAGGGATTCTCCCTGCATGTTGACCTGCCTGATGTGCTTGATACCCTCGATGGCGTTCAGAACGACTTCGGTGGTCTCGGCACTGAGCAACCTGTTGGTCATAATGCGGATTTCCGGAAGGGGAACGTTCGCATATTCTGCAGTAGGGGCGTACATGTATAGACCTCTAACTCCTCAGACCTTAGTCTTGATCTTCTTAGCCTCAGCTCCGACGAACTGCATAGGCGTGTTGAACTCGGGCATTCCTCCGAAGACCTCTTTGAAGAGTCCGGAAGTGGCTTCTGCAGAGAAGAACTGGGTTCCACCGTCAAGGCAGTTTCCTGCGGTTACAGCGGGGATAAGGGTTCCTTTAGCATGCCTGGTAACGACGTGGTTTCCGTGGAACAGTCCAGGTCCTCCACCACCGTAGATGGAGTGGGAGAAGAAGGACATACCGACACCGACACCCTCCGCACGTCCGTAGTCGACTCCGGGGAGTCCAGACTCGTGCTCGAGAAGGTCGTTGTAGTAAAGAACAGTGGAGGGAACTCCCTGTGCTGCCCTTGCTGCACCGACGTTTACCATAACTGCGGCAACCTCTCCGGCTGCTGCGTATGCGTTCCAGAGGGGAAGGTCATCGGTGGTGTACACCTTGTATCCGGAGGGGAGAACCTCTTTGACACGGATGACTTTGTCCTCGATGGCGTGGGCCATAAGGGACTCGATAACAGTACCGACAGTACCGGTCTTACCGTTCTCTTTGACGAGAGTGTAGACGAGGTTGTTGGCGTTAAGTCCCTGGAATGCGAGGGACAGAAGGTGCTGTCTCTCGAAGGGTCCGACTGCATCTCCCATCTCGAATGCTGCACAGGTCTCGAAGATGGAGGAGAGTGCGGCACCCTGCATTGCGTTCCTCTTGACGAGTGCAACGACGTGGTTGGACATGATGTTCCTAAGTGCAAATCCTGCTCCTTCGTTCATCTGGGGAACCTCAAGAATGGTCTTGATGTTGGATCCGACGAAGTTGATGGTCTGGGGGTATTTACCCCATACAGCGGCTTTCACCATGTTGGCTTTGTACATGGGGATGTTGTAGAGGTCGATGATGGCCTCGGTGGTTGCAGCGGCGACGGCGGTGAATCCAGTGGTGTACTCGACTCCGGCGTCGGTCCTGGCCTCAGGAACGATAACGACAATGCTCTTGCCCTCGTTCATGATGGTGACGACGGTGTCGTCGTCCTCGGTAACCTGGACCATTTCTTTGATTTTTGCTGCAACTTTCTCTGCGTCAGCGACGAGAGGGACCTCGATCTCTTTACCCTGGATGATGCTTCCAGCGATTGCTCCGGTAGCCAGAGCTTTCTGGATGCCTGCAAGGCTAACTGCGATGGTCCTCTTGGTCAGAGAGGCAATTTTCTGGATTGCCTTGTTGCGCAAGGGACTGATGGCTTCGAGAGGCACATCTTTAGCGATGCGCTTTCCGTTGTCATCATACAGGTCTATTACGTCCTCGTATTTTGGCATATTATACCTCCTTGTTCGATTCTAACACGCGGAAAAAACAACTTCCGCGCTCCTCTTGCAAGCCTCGTGAATGGTAATGCGCAATATAAACCCATTGGGGAAAAGGCACAATCGGGACGAATAATCCTGATTTTTAACGGCGTTTGATTCCGATGGAAGATGCATCCATTCGAAAATTGTGATTCCGAATCGCCCTCCTATATATACCTTGTTTTTTTCGGAAGGTTTTTCCATAGGAGGACGACGGAATCAGGGGAATTGGGATTTTTCGGAGGATCAGTCCCTTTTCGCCTTGGTCATGACCCCTTCGGAGTATCTGTCCAAGTGGGATACGTACTCCGGGATCCTGGCGTAGGGGATACCGATTGCCATCTCGTCGGCCTTCATATCGGTCTTCTTGCGGCATCCGAAGCATCCGATGGAGATGTTGGGTTTACCGGTGCATACGGGAACCGCACCGACATCCTCGCAGCAACACTGGAAGGGAGATGTGGAGAACTGTACCCTTCCGCCTTCTGCAGCGGTCTCAAGGGGGACGATCCAATACACTTTTTCGGGGATGTCGACGATGTCCACTATGTCGGGGACGAAATCGGCGTCCTTGAGGGGGCAGACGACCTCTCCGACCACTTTGAAGGGGACGATCATCCTCTCGGCTACCATCTTGGCGGCGGATTCGGCAGAATCGTGCATTCCGACGCCTGCGTGGAACTGTCCGGTGGTGACCTTCTCGGGGGTCTCCATCATACCGAGGGCGGATGCACCGACATGGCATGCCTGGTCCTCGAGGGAAAGGTACATGGAACTGCCGTTCTTGGCCGCGAACACCGCCTGACAGTGGCTGAGCTGTTTCTCGGGCCTGTTGTAACCTGCGGGGACCTCCTCCCCTTCCTTCAGGAGTTTGACGGCTACGGGTTCGTATCTGAGACCGATGACGGTCTTGATCTTGTCCGCGAACATGCGGTTGTCTTCCAATACTTTGGAAACCATGTCTGTTAATCTGTAATATATGATTTAAAACCGACCTTAACGATAGGTAAGGCCGTCAGGAGCCCTCTGGAAACGGTCTCCGATAACGTTATTATTACATCTACCATGTTGCAACCATGGGAAAAAGAAATCTGATATCAGTCCTTGATATGAAGGACGAGTGGCCCGCCCTTGTGGACCTCGCCATCAAACTCAAAGCAGAACGCGGTCACCACAACGACCCCCTCAAAGGCAAGACCCTCGCCATGATGTTCGAAAAACCCAGCACCAGGACCAGGACCTCTTTCGATATCGCCATCACCGAGCTCGGAGGACACGCCCTCTACCTCGATGTCACCAAGATGCAGATGGGCCACGGTGAGACCGTAGAGGATACCGCAAGGGTCCTCAGCCGCTTCGTACACGGTGTCATGTACCGTGCTTTCGACTACAAGATGATGGACAAGCTCGGAGAGTACACCACCGTCCCCGTCATCAGCGGTCTCGACGACCTCGAGCATCCCTGCCAGGCCCTCGCCGACATGGTCACCATCAAAGAGAAGTTCGACACCTTCAAGGGAAGGAAGCTCGTATACCTCGGAGACGGAAACAACGTCTGCAACTCCCTTCTCTACGCATGCGCCATCATGGGTATCGACATGATCGCCTGCTGCCCTGCCACCAGGATGCCCAACGCGGAGATCATGCTCGCGGCGGCCAAGATCGCAGAGGAGAACGGAAGCAAGATCATCGCATCCCACGACCCCAAAGAGGCGTGCGTCGGAGCCGACGTCCTCTACACCGACACCTGGATCTCCATGGGAGACAACACCCCCGAGGAGCAGGCCATCAAGCTCTTCCAGGCGTACCAGATCAACGACGACCTCCTCTCCATCGCGAGCCCCGACTGCATCGTCATGCACTGCCTCCCCGCCCACAGGGAACAGGAGATCACCAACTCCGTCATCGAGGGCCCCCACAGCGTCGTCTTCGACCAGGCCGAGAACAGGCTCCACGCACAGAAAGCGGTGCTTTACACCCTTCTCAAAGACTAAGCCCCGCAAGGGCCTCGTCCAAAACACGGAGGAACTCCTCCGTACTTCCTTCCGGGATGGTCGCCCCGGCCGCCACCGTGTGACCGCCGCCCATCCCACCTACCTTTTCAGAGACCTCCGCCATGAGGACGGACAGGTTCAGACCTTTGTCCACCATCTCTTTCGTAGCCCTTGCGGAGACCTTTATCCCGTCGTCCGCCTCCGCGAACGCTATCATCGGCTTATCGTGGTCGGCGTCCTCGGAGGCCAGAAGCATACCCGCCACGATACCGACCACCGTGTCCTTTATCTCCGAACCCGCATCGAAGAACTGCAGGTGCCCGCGTTTCTGGAGAAGTCCCTTGTCCTTGATGTATTTCAGGGACACGGATATGTTCTTGCTGTGGGCCTTGCGGTTCTTCTCCGCCTCCTTCAACGCGGAGACGTCCCCAAGGCATATACGTGCCCCGACGGGGGCGTTGTCGTAACGTCCGCAGGAGTTCAGGACCGTGGCGAACTCCTTCCCGTCCCTCAGTCCCGAATCCACAGGATAACGGAGGATGCTGTACATCTCGCCGATGAGCGTACCGTGCTTCTCGGGAGGGACCGCCTCCATTATCGCGTCCATAAGGACCGCCTTCTCGCATTCGTCGAGGTCGGCCCAGGGGCGGTCCTTCCCCGATGGGCCCTTGTACGGTATCCCGAAACACGAAAGGAGGGACAGGCATGCCTGACGGTTCCCCGACACCCCCGGGATCGAGGGTTCGTCCGCGTACTGTAAATATTGTATTATAGAGCGGGAACACCTTCCGAAATAGCGGAGGTCCCAATCGATGGACACGTCGCCTTCCGATATTGCGTCCTGCAGGATGATGCGGTTGTAGCTCACCAGCTTCGATTCCCTCGTGTCCTGGAAATCCCCCAGGGCACCTATGACGGCAAGATGGGCGAGGTCCCTGTTGGCGGGGTCCACAGTTTTGGACAGAAGATAGGTCATCCCCGCACCGCACACCTCGAACGAACCTGATACCCCATACAGATGCGGATTAAGATGGTGGGGACTGCCCAGGTACATATCGAGAAGGGTCTGACCGGAAGGTCTACGGACATCGGGTTCGTGATGGTCCGTGACTATGAGGCTTGTACGGGTGAAACTCGACATATATGCACTGCCGAGGTCGCATATCCACACGAGGTCGTACGGACTTTTGTTGACCCTGTCGATCACCTCGTCCGTGATCTTCTTCTCGAACGCGATCTCGTACCTCTTCCCGAGCCTTTTCAAGGTCTCGGATGCGATCGCGCCCGACGTTATCCCGTCCGCATCGATGTGTGTGACGACATAGACGGAATCCGCCTTTCTCAACGCATCGGCCGCACATCTGCAGTCTTTCACAAGCTTCGGAGACAGTTCGTCGGGATATCCGTCCATCAACGGCGGGTTATGGTTCGGTGATATATGAGTCTAATAAGAGGAAGGGATTACTCCCTCCCCCTCTTCTAGGAACCGTACGTGATAGTTTCCCATCATACGGCTCGAGCCATCGATAACCATGTCCTTCATGGCGGTCCGGCTCAACTTGTGAAACTCCTGTCCCTGTATCCACGTTCGTATCTGTGCCGAGCTCTGCGCTCGGCATAATATCCGATATTGATGTAGGGGTTGGTGTTTGACCTCACCTTCACATGGCGTCTTATCCTGACGTCACACGGTCTTAGAAGACGGTTGTTCTCCGTGGAGAAATCGAACCTCTTGTCTTTGGTCCTGTGCCAATACCTGTCGAAGACCCAGTGCTTGGACTTGTTCCTGTGTCTGCGCAGTCCCCATCTGTACAAGGTGTCGAACAGATACGAATCGAGGTAATCGAAGGTCCTCGATGCCACCGATGAACGGTGGTAGTTGCACCAACCGCGTATCTTCGGATTGAGTATCTGTATCAACTGGTCCTGTGTCAGGGCCTTGCCCTGACCGAGTATGGCCGTATTCAAGGATTCCTTGATGGCTTCCAACGATCCCTTGGAAGGTTTTATCAGCATTTTGAGCTTCTTCTGAACCTCGTATTTCCTGAAATTCCATCCGAGGAAATCGAATCCTTCACGGATATGGGTGACCTTGGTCTTTTCGGACGACAGTTCCAGACCACGTTCCGAGAGGAACGTGGATATGACCGACCTGGCCTTTTCAGCATGGTCCTCGGTTCTGCAGATGACCACGAGTCGAATAAGAGGAAGGGATTACTCCCTCCCCCTCTTC
>JAKSHW010000040.1 GCA_024399195.1 archaeon
ACAGATTTCAGGTATTTTAATCTGGATTCATTGAAGACCCTATCACAAATCCGAAAAATCTTGTTTCGAATATCTTATTTCTACGATGGTGACTGTGTTCAGAACATCATCGACGACATAATATGCGGTGTAGTTCATTACAAAACACACCTGTCTTATTTCGTAATCCCCGTATTTAATAGAGAATGGACGGACAGCATACCTCTTTGGAAAATCCTCCAAAGACAGTACAAAATTCATCGTTTCCTCGATGAATCTATCAGCTGCTTGAGGATTATGATAATCTGTTTTCAAAATCCCCTCAATTGCTATGATCTGTTTTTGACATAGTTTTGTCAGTTCTACTTTGTATTTCGACATATTTAGTCACGAAGAGATCTTAGGAACACTTTCGCCTCTACATTCCCACCTTCTGAAAGTGATCTGCGGTAATTTTCCTGAAGCTCTATATCTAAAATCCTCTCTTGGAGCTCGTTGTACGTCCCCATGTTTAGAACCACCATACAGCCATATCCGTTCTTAGTAACAAACACTGGTTCGTTCTCGCATAGTTCCTGCATTTTGGCAGTGTCCCTCATTTCTGAAATGGGTACAATTGTGGTCATAATTTCCTAATACAACCTATAGTATATAATTTGTACAGAATTATGTACAAATTAATAAAAGAAAAAGGCATTACCGTACTGAATGATACTGCAATAAGACGTGCAATCACGTTCCTTGCATTCAAAACTTTGAAAAAATGAGCTGCACAGCGGTCCGTACTCTCACTGCTCAAAGAACCATGGTCGCGGACATGTGCGATTTGTGACGATGTATCATCCCTAAAATATTTAAATACAGCTTATCAAAACCCCTTGACCCACATTGTCCCAGAGAGAAGGTTTATAGGACTATGGACGGATATGGCCGTTAGTCAAAGTGCACATGTCATTGATACGCTCATCCTATCGAAGTGACTATATACAGATTATATTGACACCCCCGCATGACAGAAGAGACCGAGGGAGTAAAGACGCTCCTGGGGGACCCCAAGAAGGCGATAATCGCCATGGCGATCCCCGTCGCGATAGCCAATATAGTACAATCCACCAACAATATCATAGACGCCGTATGGGTCGCAGGTCTCGGTACCGGTGCATTGGCGGCCACCGGTGTCCTCTTCCCTTATTTCTTCATCCTTCTCGGGATAGGCAACGGTATCGGTGTCGGTGCATCGCAGTCCATAGCGAGACGCATCGGTGCCAACGACCCTTCCTCCCACAAGGTGGCCGCCCAGGCCTTCGTCATATCCCTGCTCGCGGGACTCGCCCTCAGTCTGGTCTTCCTGTTGGGCCTGGAACCCATCCTCGCTGCCTCCGGTGCCGGCGAATATCTATCCGAATGCATGGCGTACGGTGCACCCCTCGTCGGATGCGGTGTGATCACCGTGTTCTGCTCCATGTTCAGCGGTATCCTCCGTGCGGAAGGTGCCGCCAAGAGAGCCATGTACCTCCAAGTCGTAGGTGCGGGCCTGAACATAGTCCTCGATCCCATCTTCATCTATGTCCTCGACCTCGGTGTAGCGGGTGCTGCATGGGCCACCGTCATATCCATGGGGCTTTCCGTGGTCATCGCCGTCTATTGGTATTTCCTGAAGAAGGACACATTCGTCCGCATCCCTCTGAAAGGGTTCAGGTTCGATGCAGAGCTCGACAAGGACATCCTCAAGGTCGGTATCCCCGCGTCCCTCGAGATGGTCCTCATGTCCCTCACCGCCATGGCCACCAACCTCATCGTCCTCATCGTCGATGCGGAGAACGGTATCGCCATCTTCACCACCGGATGGAGGATCCTCGACCTTCTGATGATCCCCGCCATGTCCATCGGTTTCGCAGTGGTCCCTGTATGTGCCGCGGCCTTCGGTGCAGGGAACATCGGCAGGATGATGACCGCCTACAGGTACTCCCTGAAGGCGAGCTGCGGCCTTTCGATAGTGCTGATGCTGTTCACCCTGGTCGCCGCACCGCTGATGGTGACCCTGTTCACCTACAACGACAACGTCTCCCATCTTTCAGGCGACATGACCGCGTTCCTCAGGGTCTGCTGCGTATTCCTCCCGTTCATGGGTCTCGGTTTCCCCAGTGCGAGCATGTTCCAGGCCCTTGGAAAAGGGGTGCAGTCCCTCGTCGCCACCCTGATCATGAACCTCCTGCGTCTCCCCCTGTGCTATACCGCGGCCACCGTCGTGGGCACCATGACCGCCATGTGCATCGGACTCGCCACCTCCGAGGTGGTGGGTTCGCTGATAATCCTCGGTGGATGCCTGTTCATGCTGAGGCGTGCAGGCATGTTGCACTGCAGAGAATGAGACCGTCGGCATCCGATATCCATTAAACAATGTAAAAGACAGGGAAGGAAGGCCCGGGAACAGGCCTCCTCCCCTTGAGTATCACATGGGGATGTCCGTCCGCCTGTATGACGTCGCATTCGACGCCGTACACCTCGCGGATGTTCTCCTCGGTGATGACCTCCTCGGGGGTTCCCGCGGCCATGATGCTCCCTCCGTAAAGAAGGAGGATCTTGTCGGAGAACTTCGAGGTGATGTTGATGTCGTGGCTGATCATGATGACCATCAGGTTCTCCTTCCTGGCAAGGCTCTTGAGGACGTTCACGACCTCCAACTGGTGTCTGATGTCCAGATTGGAGGTGGGTTCGTCCAAGAGCATGATCTCCGGGTCCTGTACAAGTCCCCTGGCGAGCATGACCTTCTGATGCTGTCCCGCGGACAGTTCGTTGAAGGGCCTCATGGCAAGGTCGTCTATACGGAGCATCTTCAACACGTCGTAGACGATGTTCAGGTCCTCCTTGGTGGGTTTCCACCCGGTATGGGGGCTCCTTCCCATCAGGACGGTGTCCACCACGGTCAGGGGGAAGGTGTCCGTGGACGCATAAGGGACGTAACCGATCTTCTTAGCCATGTCCTTCAGCTTGATCTCGTCCACATCCACACCGTCCAACAGGACGGTACCCGAAGTGGGCTTCAGGATCTTGTTGATACAGTGGATAAGGGTGGACTTGCCCACTCCGTTGGGACCCAGGATGGTCACGAACTGCGGCCCCTCGAGTTCCAGGCACACGTCCTTCAGGACGGATTTGCTGGAGTATGAGAACTCCATGTCGTTAATCTTCAATTGCATATCGTCTCAACTCCAGATTTTCCTTCTGTGCATGAAAATGATGTAGAGGAACAGAGGTCCTCCGATGGCCGCGGTGATGACACCGACGGGTATTCCGGTCGCACCGACCTCCTTCGCCACGCAGTCCGCATACAGGAGCAGCATACCTCCGAACGCGGCGGACGCCGGGATCAGGTACCTGTTGTCCGAACCCACGAACATCCTCACGATGTGCGGTGCCAAGAGTCCCACGAACCCGATGGACCCCGTGAAACTGACGCACATGGCGACGGTCACGGACACTATTATCAGCAGGATTATCCTGAGGTTCTTGGCATCGACACCGATGGACATGGCGTCCGCGTCGTTCATCGCCAGGACGTTGATCTTCTTGGCGTTGAACTGCATCACCACCAATGCCACGATGAACGCCACAAGAACGAACCACAGGGCATCCCAGTCCACCGCACCGACGGAACCGATGTTCCAGGTGAAGGCGGTCTTGTGGTCCTGCGGATCTGCGAGCAGCATCAGCAGGGAGGTTACCGCACTGAAGGTGTACATGACACCGAGACCTGTCAGGATCATCGTGGTGGGGGTGGCACGCTTGTACCTTGAGACCACCATGATGGCGAAGGTGGGTATCAGGGAGAACACGAAGGCGTTGATGACTATCGCATAGTACCCCACCACGCCTGGAATCAGGCAGAAACCCAAGGATATCCATATGATCGCACCCAGGGCGGCACCCGACGAGATACCCGTGGTGTAAGGGTCCGCGAGGGGGTTCTTCAGGGTGCTCTGCATGACGGTTCCGGCGATCGCCAGGACCGCACCGATCATGAAGGTACCGAACCCTCTGGGAACACGGAGGTCCCACACGATGTGGTCCTTCTGCATGCCCATGGGGTCAGTGGGGATGTTCCCGATGATGTGGTTCCAAAGTATCTCGTAGGATTCGAGGAACCCTATGTCCGCCTTACCGAGGGTCAGTTCCAGACCCAGGGCGAGGACCGCAAGCACTATGCATACCGCCACGAACACCACCTTACGGGTGATGAACATCTCGTAGCGTCTGATCTCTTTCGAATTGTCGTACAGGTTTCCGAAACGGCTCACCAGAGATCCCTCCTCTGTCTGATTATCAACAGCAGGAACATGGGTCCTCCGATGAAGTTGAGGACCACTCCCACCGGCATCCCCGTGTCAGTGAGCATCTTGGATATGATGTCCGAGAACACCAGCAACAGGGCACCGAACACCATGGACGCAGGTACGATGAAACGGTTGTCGTTACCCACGAAGTACCTGCAGATATGGGGTACCACGAGGCCCACGAAACCGACGATACCGACCATGGAGACGGACACGCCCACCATGACGGACACGATCACGAGGCACAGGTTGCGGAACCTGTCCGTGTCAAGCCCAAGGCTCTTGGCGCTGTTGTCGCCCGCACCGATCAGGTTCAGCTGTTTGGTGACAGCGAAGAAGAACGCACAGCAGACCACGGAGACTGCCATGAGCAGGGGGATCTGTCCGATCCTGATGTTGTTCAGGGTACCGTTCATCCATCTGTAGGTCTCCTGCACGGTCTCCGCCTCGGCACCGAGCAGAAGCAGCTGGCACAGGGCGCTGAACATGAAGGACATCGCCAATCCCGCGAGGATCAGCGTAGCGGGGGATGTGCCCCTGAACTTGCTCAGACCGATTATCACGGCCGAGGGTATCAGACCGCACACGAAGGCGAAGAATATCAGGGAATAGGACTCGGAGAAGAAGGCCACGTTGATACCGAGCACCAACGCTATGGTGACACCGGTCATGGCACCTGACGAGATACCCGTGGTGTAGGGGTCCGCAAGGGGGTTCCTGAGTATGGCCTGCATACCCGCACCAGCCACGGAGAGGGCCATCCCTATGAACACCCCTCCGAGGACACGGGGCAGACGCTCCTGCCACAGGACGAAGTCGTCCCAGTAACGGGGGTCCGCGAGGTCGTAGGTCCTTCCGCAGATGTGGTCCCAAAGGATGCCGTACACGTCGAAGAACTCTATCCTACGGTCACCGATGGTCATACCGTAGGCTATGGCGGCCACCAGCAGGACCAGCGAACCGAGGATGAACGTCAGTTTCACGACGTTATGTCTGCGATAGGTGTCCTGGAAGTCCTCATGGGCGTCCGGACACGTCTCTTCGGTCATTGTTCTCACTTCCTTTGTAGGAAAGATGACCGGGACGGGGTTGTGTCCGTCCCGGGAGGTTTCAGGCGGCGACGGCCGTTACGATGGCGTTCACAAGGACCTCGACGTCCTCGGAAAGGATGTCGGAGGCTGCTGCGAAATATCCGTCGAAGTACACGTTTCCGACGTATCCCGCCATGTAGAACAGCTTGGCCATGGATGCGTTGAGATAGTATCCGGAGAACCCGTCGAGACCGGTCTCGATATCGAATCCGGTGTAGGTCGCTCCCATGGCGGTGTTGCCGATCTTGGCCGCATATGTGTCGGCGGTCTCTGCGAAGAGCTTCGCGGCATCGTCGGAGACGGTGAACCTGACGAAGTTCTCGGGGTTGCGGGAGGAACCGTTCGCAAGGACTACTTTCGCCACGGATGCATCGGAATCCTCGGAGACCGCAAGGACGTTGTCCTTGTAGCTTATGAAGACACCGTCGTAGATGTCGAGAAGGGCGTCAGCCATGGCAAGGGCGCCTTCGTTACCGGCCTCGGGAACATATTCCTCACCGGTGATCGCCTTGTAGATGGAGTTCACCAGAGTCTGAACATCCTCGGGAAGCACCTCGGAGACGGTGGAGAAGTATCCCTTGAAGAAGACCTCTCCGACGTAACCGGCGATGTAGAACAGCTTTGCCATGGAGGCGTTGAGATAGTATCCGGAGAATCCGTCGAATCCGGTGTCGAACTCGAAAGCGGTGTAGGTTCCACCCATGGCGGTACCTCCGATCTTGGCGGAGTAGGTCTCGGAGATCTCGGAGAACATGTCCGCGGACCCTGCGTCCACGGTGAACTCGATGTAGTTCTCGGGGTTGCGGGAGGAACCGTTCTCGAGGAAGACCTTGGCTACGTAGGCGGTGGATCCATCGTAGAACGCGAGGGTGTTGTCCTTGTAGGTCAGGAAGACGCCGTCGTAGTCGTCAAGGAAATCCTTGGCGATCACGACCGCTCCCTCGTCCTCTACGACAGGCACGTACTCCTCACCGGTTATGGCCTTGTAGACGGCGTTCACAAGGACCTCGACGTCCTCGGAAAGGATGTCGGAGGCTGCGGTGAAGTATCCGTCGAAGTACACATTGCCGATGTATCCCGCCATGTAGAACAGTCTGCTCATGGCGGAGTTGAGGTAGTATCCGGAGAATCCGTCGAATCCGGTGTCGAACTCGAAACCGGTGTAGGTGGCACCCATGACAGAGGTACCGATCTTGGCCGCATATGCCTCGGCAGTCTCTCCGAAGAGTTTCTCTGCATCGTCGGAGACGGTGAACCTGACGAAGTTCTCGGTGTTTCCACGGGAGGAACCGTTCTCAAGGAACACTTTGGCGACCTCGGAGGTGGAATCGGTGGCGAATGCAAGGGTGTTTCCCTTGTAGGTCACGAACACACCGTCGTAGCTGTCGAGGAAGTCCTTGGCCATGACGACCGCTCCCTCGTCCTCTACGACAGGGATGTATTCCTCTCCGGTGATCGCCTTGTAGATCGCGTTGACGAGTTCGGACACATCGGACTCGGCGATGTCCTCGGCAGTGGCGAAGTATCCCTCGAAGTATACGTTCGAGACGTATCCTGCGATGTAGAACAGTCTTGCCATGGACGAGTTGAGGTAGTATCCGGAGAATCCTTCGAATCCGGTCATGAACTCGAAACCGGTGTAGGTGGCACCCATGACGGAGGTACCGATCTTGGCGGCATATACATCGGCGGTCTCTGCGAATGCCGATGCGGGATTGTCGGACATGACGAACCTCACGAAGTTCTCGGTGTTTCCACGGGTGGAACCGTTGTCGAGGGCGACCTTCGCATCCTCGGCGACGGAACCGTCGGAGAGTTCGAGGGTGTTTCCCTTGTAGGTCTTGAAGACACCGTCATAGGCATCGAGAAGGTCCTTGGCGACCACTACGAGACCCTCGTCCTCAACAGGAGGCAGAGGCATGTCGATGGTCTTTCCATCGAGAACATCGCGGATGCAGTCGGTGAGGACCTGCACGTCCTCGTTGTAGACGTTCTCCGCGGTCTTGAAGTATCCCTCGAAGTACACGTCTCCGAGGTATCCTGCGAAGGCGAAGAAGGTGGCGTACATGGAGTTGAGGTAGTATCCGGAGAATCCGTCGAAGGAGTTCATCACCCTGATCTCGGTGTAGTCGGCACCCATGACGTTGGTTCCGATGAGCTTTCCGTGTGCCTCTTTGGCGGTTGCGAAGAGTTCCGCAGCACCGCCTACGGTGAAGCTCACGTAGTTCTCGGTGGTACCACGGGAGGAACCGTTCTCGAGGAAGATCTTGGCGGATTCCGCATCGGAACCATCGAAGAGCTCCAGGACGTTTCCGTTGTAGGTGGAGAAGATGCCGTTGTATCCGAGGAGGTTCTCGGCGAGTTCCTTGGCATCTGCCTTGGGAAGGATCTTCTCCCCTGCGACGGCCTTGAGGACGATGTCGACGAACTCCTGCACGTCCTCGTTGTATACCTCGGAGGAAGTGAGGAAGTATCCTTCCACGTAGAGTCCCTCGAGGTATCCCGCGAAGGCGAAGAAGGTGGTGTATGCGGAGTTGAGGTAGTATCCGGAGAATCCCTCGAAGGAGGTCATGACCTTGATCTCGGTGTAGGTTGCTCCCATGACGGAGGTTCCGATCTTGGTGAGATGGGTGGCCTTGGCCTCGTCGAAGAGCTTTGCGGCGTCGTCGGTCACGACGAACCTGACGTAGTTCTCGGTGGTTCCACGGGAAGAACCGTTCTCCAGGAAGAGCTTGGCGTCCTTGGAGGTGGAACCGTCCGCGATGGCGAGGGTGTTGCCGTTGTACTCGGAGTACATTCCGTTGTATCCGGAGAGGTTGTCCACGATCTCCATGGCATCGACGGTCTTCTTTCCCAGGACGGCATTGTAGATGGCGTCGGTGAGGGCCTGCACATCCTCGTTGTAGACGGGGTCGGCGGTCTTGAAGTATCCTTCGAAGTAGAGGTCGCCCATGCATCCCGCGAATGCGAAGAACGAGGTGTACACGGAGTTGAGGTAGTATCCGGAGAAGGAACCGAAACCGTGTGCGACCTTTATCTCGGTGTAGTCGGCACCCATGACGTTGGTTCCGATGAGCTTTCCGTGTGCCTCCTTGGCGGCTGCGAACAGTTCGGTTGCACCGCCTACGGTGAAGCTGACGTAATTCTCGGTGGTTCCACGGGAGGATCCGTTCTCGAGGAAGATCTTGGCAAAGGTCGCGTCGGAACCCTCGAAGAGCTGGAGGACGTTGTCATTGAAAGCGGCGAAGGGTCCGCGGTATCCTGCGAGGAGGTTCTCGGCGATGACCTTTGCATCGTATGCGACATCAGAGACGGCGGCCTCGTAGACGGCGTCCACAAGCACCTGCACATCCTCGTTGGTGATCTCTTCGGCGGTGATGAAGTATCCCTCGAAGTAGAGATCGGCTATGTATCCGGCCACGTAGAAGAAGGTGGTCATTGCGGAGTTGAGGTAGTATCCGCTGAATCCGTCGAAGGAGGTCATGACCTTGATCTCGGAGTAGGTCGCCCCCATGACGGAGGTACCGATCTTGGAGAGGTGAGTGGCCTTGGCCTCATCGAAGAGGGTCTTGGCACCGTCGGTGATGACGAACCTGAGGTAGTTCTCGGTGTTCCCACGGGAGGAACCATTGGGTACGGAAACCTTGGCGTCGGAGGGAGTGGAACCTTCGGCGAGGGTCAGAGGTGCGTCCTTGCAGGTGGCGTAGGCTCCGTCGTAGTGACCGAGGAGATAGAGGGCGATGTCCATCGCGTTGTCGTTGACGTCGACGACGGGTGCAGGGGGCTCCTGTCCGGGCTCGCAGAACGCGATGTAGTACTCGGAGAAGTGGTCGACGGTGAACCTCACACTTCCGTCCTCGTAGACTGCGTCGTACTGTGCATAGGTGCCGTTGTCGTATCTGTACCAGACGTTGACCTTCTCGGGATCGTTGGAACCGATGTCGAGGGGGACGGTGACGGTGGCGCTTCCTTTGAGACCGTGGACGGCGGATCCTCCGCTGAGGAGGTCTGCGACGACCATTGCGTAGGCACCGCTGTTGGGTCCGAGCTTGGCCTCGATGGCGGAGGCATCGGTGGTGACACCTACGGACACGGTGGCTTTCTTGCCGTTGTTGAGGGTGGTCATGACCCCGGAGGAGAACAGGACGGTCACCTTGTCGGATCTTACCTTGAGGAAGGACTGGTTCTCCGCGACGATCCTGATGGCGGCGGCATCGATCTGGGCCTTCGCCTCATCGCCGGGGACGTTGAGGGTGAGTCCGTTGAGCACCTTTCCGGAAAGCTGTGCGGAAAGGGTGTCTGCAGTAAGGGTCTCCCCGTCCTTCAGGTCGAAGGACAGGCTCTTCAGGGCACCGATGTCCACACCTGCGGACATGGCGCTGATGTAGTAGTCGTGGTCGTACGCGTTGTACGACATCTCCCTGAAGTAATCGGGGAAGAACTTCTTCAGGAAGTTGTTGTTGAAGTCGTCCCCGTAATGCTCTCCGAACACCTCGGGGTAGAGGATCTGTGCGATGTAGGCACTGATGATGGGGACGGGCATGGAGGAGTTCACGACGTAGAACTTTCCCGACTTGTATGCGGAGAGGTCGGTGAAGTAGTCTGCGTTCTTCACATAGGTCTCCTTCTGGTCGAAATCGGAGGTGTAACCCCACGATCCGAAGTAGAAGAGGTAGTCGGGAGTGTACTCGTAAAGCCACTCTGCACCCTTGTCGAAGGAACGGTAGGTATCGGTCCAATCGGTGACGATGGTGGCCCCTGCGGCCTCCGCGGCAGCGGAATGGAATCCGTTCCTGTTGTCGACGCAGTTGGTCATGTAGGTGCACATGACGGACTTCCTGACGGTATGGTTGTCGGAAAGGGTCTTCGCGACGCTGTCGATCATCTCGTCCACATAGTTGACGTACTCCTTGGCGTTCTCGGAAAGTCCCATCATGCATCCGATGGTGAGAAGGGCCTTGGACATCGTGTAGATGTTGGTGAAGTCAAGGTGGATGAAGTGTATACCCGCGGTCTCGAGGGTGGGTTCCGCGGAGAGACTGTTGTTGTATGTGATTACATACTCGGGTTTCACCTTGAGGTTGGAGAACTTCTCGAGGTCGATGGTGTTGTAGCTCACACAGCAGTTGTCCTGGCTCTTGTAGAGAGGGGAAAGCATCTCGGCCCCTTCCATTCCGCTCTCGTGCAGGACGTATCCGTGCATGTAGGGCAACGCACCCATGGCCATGAGGGGTATGAGGACGTGCTGGTGGATACCCATAATGGACCTGACGGGGAACTGCACGCTGCCGACGCCGTCGGCGGTGTCGTCGTAGAACATGGTGGCGGACTCGCCCCTGATGAACTTCTGTACGAGTTCAATGTCCTTGCTGTCGACGGTACCGTCGCGGTTGGCGTCCGCGTACCTGTTGGGTTCGGCGTCGCCTGCGATTATGTTCTTCAACATCTGTATGTCCTGTTCGTCAAGGTCGTCGTCCAGGTCCGCGTTTCCATAGACCATGAGACGGCTGTCACCGGTGACGATCTCGTTCTTCTCGGGCGTGCCGGTCATGAAAAACACACCGACGGCGGCCACGGCCACGATCAGAACGACTAAGACCGCAATTACTTTCGAGTTCATACTATCACGTAGGATACTATATCCAACATACTGATATCTTACAACTATAAAACCGATGGTCGAGTCAAATAACTGTAATAAATTGTAATTGACCTATATTTAACATAAGTGTACACAATCGGTTGGAATAACCGTCCCTCTGCGTTCTCTTGATATATCCCGTACCGAATCACATATACATGGCAAAAGACGCGGACGTCATCATAAAGACCATCAACGAAAGGTACGACGGGGTCTTCGGAAAATTTGAGATCGACCCGTCCAACGACAGTACCTTCGCCACCGCCCTACATCCTATCCCCGGCAACAGGCACACCGAGGGAAACCGCATCACCGTGTCGGTGGAGGACGACCTTGAAGAGGAATACGTGAACAGGGTCGCCTTCGTAGATGAGAAGACGAAACCCAGCATCATGGGGAAGCCCGTGGACGTCACCGCCAGGTTCGGTTTCGACAAGGAGCACGGAAGGCTCAACAACTTCAGCATGATGGGGGCCAAGGGAGGCTACGTCTTCTTCACCGCCACCAAGGACGGTCTCCTCTTCTGTGCCGAACTCCACACCCAGAAGAGGCACATGACCGACGAGGACCTGAAGGGGTTCATGGACGTGGTCGTGGAGACCATGTCTCAGTGATCCGATTCCTCCTCGGCCTGTTCCTCGGACTCCAGGAACGCCTCCTCCAGCTCCCTGAGCTCCTCGGGGGTGGCGTTCCAATAACCCCTTTCGTACGACTCCGACAGCCTTCTCAACATGGAGATGTACGCGTAGTTGTTGTTGCGTCTCAGACGTTCCCTCAGTTCCCGGTCATGTACGTAGACGGTCTCCATGTCACTGAACACCCCAGACTCCACGGCACCGGTGGTGGCAGCCAGTCCCAGGACGTTCTCGAACCTGTCGTTTATCTTCTGCGTCCCGTGGTAGTCCGTCTCCAACATTCCGTCTATCCATCTGGGGTTCAGCAACCTGGTCCTGACTCCGTGTTCTATGCTCGCCTTGACCGTCTGCGTCTTCAGACGGGGGCCCGTGTTGTCGGTGATGTACATCCTCGCCTTAGAACCCCTCGCGATCTCCACGGTCTTGGAAAGACCCCCGAAGAACTCGTAGAAGTGATCGAGGTCGATCAGCTCGTACTCCACGTTCTGCCTTATCTGGGACACCACGTCCACGTTACGGTGGTTGGTCCTCAGGAGGTCTCCCGAATCGAAACCCCTGCGTTTCAAGGAGTATGCGTGCCTCAGGCTCTCGTCGAAGATGTTGCCGAGCTCCTCCTCGTCCTTCCACTCGGAGGAGTTGACCGTCCCCGTCATACCCGTACCGTACAGACCCTCCTTGGGACCGAACAGACGGCAGACCGCCAGGTCCAAGGCCTCGTCCTCAGAATACCCTTCGGAGACCAGTTTTGCATAGTTCTCGCGGGTATGCTTCGCGAAAAGACTCTGTTCGTCGCTCTCCCCCCGCGCCCACAGCCTCATGAACACCTTGTTCAGTCCGGTCACGATACCTGAGAACATGTCGCGGAAGAACCCGCAGATCGATACGGTGACGTCTATACGAGGTCTTCCGAGCTCCTCGATGGGGATTATCTCGAACCTGTCCTCGAAAGAACCTGCAGTATCCACCATGCGGATACCGAGATAGGTCATGATCTGACCTATGGTCGCTCCCTGGCTGCGGGAGGTCTCCAGACCCCACATCACCAAAGCCACCGAACGGGGATAGGTCCCTTCCTCCTCCAGATGCATCCTGATGGTGTTCCCGGCAGCCTCCGCACCTCTCTCGAAGGCGGCCCTGGTGGGGATCTTGGAAGGGTCGAACTGCACTATGTTGTACCCCGTGGGCACGATCTCCGGGTTCCTGAGGAAATCGTCACCGGGCTTGGGTGCGATGTACCTCGAATCGAGGGCCCTGAGGAGATTGTCCAGTTCGTGGCATTCCTTGGAACGGAGGAAGGTGTTCCTCTCGTACTCCAGACTGGGGACGGTCCTTTCATCATCTTTCAGACATGCAGGAACGGTACCGTCCCTGTTGTATTCACGGTATACCCTCTCCGCCTCCCCGTCGATATCCCCCTCGAATCCGTGTTCCCTCAGGATATCGGCCATGGGAACGGCTCCCTCGTGCGGGAACATCATGGACTGTATGGCGAAAGACTCCGCCTCCTCCTCGGTGAACGGGGTACCGAATATGTGGAAACCCTTGGGTATGAGGGAGACCCTCATGTCATCTAGCTCGTGCTCCAGGTCGTCTATGTCCTTCGGCAGACGCATCTCCTCCGCCTTGGCCTCGATTATATCGAGGACGTTCCTGCTGCGACCCTCGTCCACGAACAGGCTCTCCCTGTATTCGGCGATAAGTCCTTCCAGCTCGGACAATCCCCCATAGAGACCGCTCTTCACGTACGGAGGGGACATGTAACTAATGTCACCCGCATGGGTACGGCGTTTGGTGAGCATGGCCTCGGACGGGTTGCCCATGTAATACAGATAATAATGTGGGACGTCCCCCACAGCGATGTCGGGATAGCATTCCCCGGACATCCCGACCTCCTTCCCGGGAAGGAACTCGACGGTACCGTGGGTACCGATGTGCACGACGGCGTCCGCCTTGAACACGTCCCTGATCCATTCGTAGAACGCAAGGTACTGGTGGTGGGGCGGGAGGTACGGATCGTGATACTCCTTGGACGAATCCCCCTCGGGCCTGCTCCGGGGAGGTTGGAGCCCCAGGAAAACGTTCCCTTTCACCACACCCGGGATCAGATACCCGTTCCTGTCTGCAAGGACCGTACCGGGAGCCTTCCCCCATCTCTCGATGACCTTCTGAGGATGCTGAACGGTCCCCTTGTGACGTATCACACGGTCCTCGTCGGGATCGGTCCATTCACCACCGTTGGTGATGCCGGAACCCAGGAAATCGGATATCAGCCCGTCATGGTCCACAGGAGGTACGGTATACCCGTTTTCCCTCAGGTAATCCGTTATGGCACACATGGAGGAGAAAGTGTCCAGGAACGCTCCGCCGAACAGGTTCCCTTCCCCCGGGGGATAGTTGTACCCCACGATGGCGATGCGTTTCTCGCTGTTCGACAGTCTCCTGAGCCTCAGATACCCTTGGATCTTCCCACAGAGACGTTCCAGACGGTCCTCGATCACACGGATCTCCGAGAAGGTTATCCCGAACTCCTCCGCCGTCCATGTGTCCTCGTTCACACCTACCGGGAAAGTACACAGGGCTCCGTCCAGCTCGGCCATGAACACGTTCAGCATGAACTCCATGACCGTCAGTCCCGATACGCGTTCCATCCACTCCTTCCGGTCGGACCTCCCAAGGAAGAACGGCCTCAGGAAAGGCACGTCCAGGTCACTGAGGAGCCTCATCGCCTCGGTGCTGCTTCCCCCCATGGGCCCCGCGATGAACCTGAACGCGATGAGGTCGATGGCGAGGTCCACCCCACCCGAAAGGAGCTCCCTTATATGGGGGACGTCGGCGGAGGTTATCCTGTTGAACGCAACCGGGAGGACGTTGGCGAACTCCCCTATGCGGGAGAATATCCTCCTGACGGCACCCTGCGTGTCGGAAGGATACCTGTGGCTGTTGAAGAACATCGCCACGGTCTGTCTTTCCGGGTCGAATGGGTTCTCGTCGAGATAGGACCGGAGGTCGTCGTGGACCCTCCCGGTGACGGGGTTCTTCAGGAACGCCCCCGTACGTGTACTGACGGGTTCGGGATCGGGGAGACCTGTTATCCCCATGTACCTGCCCAAGACAAGATTGAAGGCCGATTCGATGTCGTTCCCTTCGGCGTTCTTCCAATAGTCTGCGAAAAGCCTTACGTTGTCCGCGTCCGTCCGGTCCATCCTGAAACGTTTCTCGTCGTACCTCCCCAGCTTGTTCTTCACCGGTCCGAAACCGCTCACGACGATCCTCTGACACGTCGCTTTCATAAGGGGTTCCGATATGGCGTCCACAATGCCGTCATCGGCACCCATGAGGTCGAGGACTATCAGGTCCGATTCCGAAATGTCCTTTCCGGCACGGGCGACGTCGAAACGGGAGACCTCACGGTTCCCGCACAGGTAATGAAGACGGAACCCCACCTCCGGATGGCCGTAGACCGAACCGAGGTTACGCGAATACAACACAGTGTCCCTGACCGCAGGGGTTGATACAGAAATGACCGTGACCGTTGGCAAAGCTATCGCCTATGACGGTTGGAAATAGGGTCGTACTGTATAAAATACCCATGCGGAAGGAAAAACACCGCATGTACACGCGTATGGGGACAAGACCGTTGTGGGAACAGCCCCATACGCATATCGACGTCCGTGGAGGATGGGCCGCAGGCGTCGATGGAAGATATGACAACGACCGTCGTCGGAGACCTAGGGGGTCTCTGGCGACGGTTCTATGACGGTACAGGACGTTCCGACCGTGACGAAGCTTCGGACGGTTTCCGGATACCCTCCCCGAAACCGCCCAACGGTTCAGGGCCTGCAACAGCGGATGGACGTTGGGCATTTAACTTCATTTATCTTCTACGATTGAGTAGAAGATAAGTAGAAGATAAATCGCATGTTTCCCGATAAAATTCTGAGAAATCGAATATTCCAGCAGGTCAGTAGCGGTAAACATGACCGTTCAACACGATGAATATACATTGGGCCTTTATCTTCATTTATCTTCTACGATTCAGTAGAAGATAAGTAGAAGATAAAATTTGACCTATCTTAGATTTAATGACCCAAA
>JAKSHW010000041.1 GCA_024399195.1 archaeon
CGTTCGGTCCGTTGTTCCGCATGAGCGGAGCTTCGGTCCAGATCTTTTCTCCTTCGTCTCACAATAAAGCCCAGTGCGGGCAAGGTCTCAGGCCTTGCCATAGACTTGTCAAACGGCTCATTGTCTCTTTTTCGGATTGATCGCCCAGTAGCCTCTCGTACCCCCTATCCTCTCGATTATCCCTATCGAACGCATATTATTGAGGGAATTGCTCACGACACCTACGGAAACACCCAAGGTCTTGCTTATCCTCACGATAGAAAGATGAGGATCATCCATCAAAAGGGATAAAATCGACGATTCTGTATCCGAAAGAGGTTCGTCACACACAGTAGGCAGTTTGACAATGACCTTTTGTCCATCGACATCCTCTATAATGGTAGGGTATACGCCCCATTTCGATTTCCACACTTCCCTGATGTACCTTACACCGAGACCTGCCCTTTCAACGAATCCGATCAAACCGAACATCTTAGACAAAGTCTTGTTACGCGGGTCACTGTCACCCCCATGTTCGGCCTTATCCAACGGTATCCTGAACAGTCCGGAGTTCACAACGGATATGCCCGAGGGGGAGTACCCGATATCCACAGTCACACTGCCACAATAATCTGCATGAATCAAGGAATTGAGGACACATTCCCTCACAGCCCTATGCTGATCGGTATCTTCGATACGCTGTCCATCTAATTCTATCACCAAAGGACTATTGATTCTTACCATTAGTCTTTCCATTGTTCTATTAAAGAAATTATACAGATTACCTACCCAAAGTCCTGAACCAGACACTATGCGGTAATCCCAGGAAGTATCCGAACGAGTGTATTCCTTATAATCTAACTTAAAATTAGGAAAATACCTGTAAATACGATGTTCTTTACCGAACATCAACAACCCAGCCACAGTCAAACACTTCTTATCATGTTCGATTGAAAGCGCCCCTATCATCTCTGCAAACATTTCATCATTGTCTGAATTCCAAGGGTGGTTGGGGAGATAAACCGCCAATCTATTACGATATGAGTGAAACGAATCCAAATCAATATCCTCAAAAGAAGTACCTTCCAACAACGTAGAATCATAACTGATATCACTGTTATCACGTAACATAGCGGCCACTTCCGGTAATCTGCACACATAATCCCCTTCCCCATTGCGTTTGAATGTTCCAGTTTCCATACAACGGTGGTAAATCGGCCTCAAATAACGGTCCGCGCGCGGAACTTCTATACAAATTACACTTTTTCCATTGATATCCACAGAGGTCACATGCCCCTCTTGGAGAATATTACGATTAACTACCTGAGGATTATTCAACGAATTCCAGATTTCGTTCATCCTCAGATTTAAATTAGGGACCCCCTCTATTTCATGGGTCTTATCATTCACACCCAGTATAATGTGACCTCCAAAAGTGTTAGCAAATGACGAATATGTGTCCCAAACACTATTGGGTATCCCCTTCAATGCGGATTTATACTCCAGATTTACACCTTCGTTCTCCGACAGGATATTATTTTGAAGTGAATACGACCACATAATTGATGATTAAGATTATATTATTTAAAAATTTATTATATCAAAATTTAAAATGATTATATCAAATACCATATTGATTATATTATTTATTATACCAATTATATCAAAACATTAATCAGGACATAAGCACTGATACAAGCATGCATAGTGAACCGATCCTGGTACTATCTCAAAAAAGGACCGACCAATAGTAAGGTTCCCTTGAACATGTCCAGATATGGGCCCCCGGTCGTTTCCGACCAGGGTAAGGGGTTTCCAACCTTTCATCTACCTGTTATCAGGCGAGGAAAGGTCCACCTGCGACAAGGTTCGCATTGGTGGTGGAGGGGTTGAGCTCGTACATGAAGTCGTAGGTCATCCAGTCGATGGTGTAGTGTCCGTAGGGGATGTACACGATGTTTCCGGGAACGTTCTTCAGGACATCTCCAAGGAGGAAGTATCCGCTGTAGTAGGACTTGACGTTGGTGCTTCCGTAGAAGTACACTCCGAAGTCGTATCCGCCCTCGTAATCGGAATCCATGATTCCTCCCTCGAAGTCTCCGATGGAGTTGATGAATCCGGTGTAGGTGAGGTCGTAGTCGATCTCCTTTGCGTCAAGTGCGGTCTTGAGGGCCTCCACTGCGTTGGATCCGGTCGCACTGTACCATCCGCTGATGTCTCCCATTCCATCGAGGTAGATGTAATAGGTCTCAGGGGCGGGAAGAGGGGTGTACTCTCCTGCGAAGGGTCCTCCGGTAAGGAGGTTCTTGGTGTTCTCGGTGGGTTTTACCTTGTAGACGGCGTTGAAGTTCTCGTCGAAGGAGTAGGCTCCGAAGGAGACGTAGACGATGTTGCTGACACTGTTCTTGATGACGTCTCCGGTGACGAAGAAGTAGATGGAGGGTACGGTCACGGAAGTGCTTCCGTAGATGTAGACACTGAATCCGGTTCCGGTCATGGTCTCGGAGTCGTAGGTTCCCTTGAGCCCGTTGATGGAGCTGATCCATCCGGACACACTGATGTCGCAGTCGATTCCCTTTGCGAGGAGAGCGTTGGTGAGTGCGTTTCCTGCGTTGGGTCCGTATGCGGAGTACCATCCGTTGATGTCTCCCATTCCATCGAGGTAGATGTAGTAGAGCTCGTTGGCGCCTGCGCTGAAGAGGACGGTGTTGTGTCCGTCGAACTCCTTACCGCAGAGCTTAGCCGCACGCTGGGCGGCGGATCCAGTGATGACCTCTCCGTTCTCGTCCACGAAGGTGAGTCCGGTGAAGGCGATGGTGCTGACGGATGCGACGGAGCTTCCGAACACGATCTTCTCGATAGCGGTGCAGTTCTTGAAGGCGTACTTGGTGATACCGGTCACTGCGTTTCCGATGGTGACGGTCTCGATGGTCTCGTATCCGTTGAAGGCGTGCTTACCGATGTAGGTGACACCGTCTCCGATGACGAGGTTGACGACGCTGTCCTTGAACGCGTAGTAGGGGAACTTGGAAGCGGCGGTCTCGGAGGGGATCTCTCCGTCTCCTTCGATGGTGAGGGTTCCGGTGTAAAGGTCCATGGACCATACAAGGTCTCCGACGGTTCCATCGGCGTAGTAGGTGACGAGGTCTCCCTCGACGTTGAAGAACTCCTTTCCTGCGAAATCGGTGACCGCTACGGCCTTTCCGTTCGCATAGACGAGGTTGAGTCCGGAGAACGCGATGGTGCTGATCTTCTCGACGGAGTCGCCGAAGGCGATGTAGTCGATACCGGTGCAGTTCCTGAAGGCGTTCTTGGAGATCGCGGTGACTCCGTCTCCGATGAGGACGGTCTCGAGGTTGGTGTACTTGTCGAAGGCGTAGGTACCGATGTAGGTGACACCGTCTCCGATGACGACGGTCCTGATGTCGTTCCTGAACTTGTAGTAGGGGAACTTGGAGGCCTTGGTCTGGGAGGCGAGGTCTCCGTCTCCGTCGATGGTGAGCTGTCCGTCGACGAGGTCGAGGTCCCATACGAGTCCGTCGACGGTTCCGTTGGCCACGGTGGTCACAAGGATTCCATCGACGTTGGTGAAGGTCTTGCCGGCGAACTCCTTGACATCGACGGCCATTCCGTTGCTGTACTCGAAGACATTGTCTCCGAAGGCGATGGTGCTGACGATCTCCAGGGAGCTGCCGAATGCGATGCACTCGAGGGGAACGTTCCTGAAGGCGTACTTGGAGATCGCGGTGACGTCGTTTCCGACGATGACCTCGGTCGCGTGCTTGAATCCGTCGAAGGCACGTGCACCGATGTAGGTGACACCGTCGTCGACGATGATGGTGTTGACGTGGTTCTTGAAGGCGTACCAGGGGTACTTTGCAGCAGAGCTCTGGGACTCGATCTGTCCCTCTCCGGTGATGGTGAGGGTTCCGGTGCTCTTCACGAAGCTCCACTCGACGTCTCCGAAGACTCCGGAGGGGAGGAACGCGTAGAGGTCGAGGTTGTCGACCACGGGTGCGTTGTCGTATGCGAGGGTCTTCTCGGCATCGTAGAAGTAGGTGTAGTCTGCGTCTCCGACGAAGGCGTATCCGAGGCGGACCTTCTCGGTGACGACGGATCCGTCCGCGTAGTGGACGGTGACGGTCTTGGCGGGAACGATGACCGCGAGCTCCTTGCTGTCGTTCGCGATGACGAGCTGTCCGTTGGGTCCGAATCCGACCTGGTGCTCACCGTTCTGCTTTGCGATGATTCCCTCCCACTTGAACTCGGTGATCTCGTTGGTGGCGACATCGTAGACGAATCCGATGGTGGAGTATCCGTTGCTGTAGGGGATGACGTATCCCATGACCTTTCCATCGTAACCGGTGGAGACGATCATGTTCTTGTGCATCTTCTGGAGGGAGGTATCCTTCTCGGTGGATGCGAGGACGGCTCCGGTGTCCATATCGAGGACGAGGAACCTGTTGGTGGCGAGCACGTATCCGAGTCCGTCGACGACGATGACCGCGGAGTTGTAGCTGTTACCGATGTAACCGGTCTGGACGAGGGTGGTGTGGTCGAAGGTACCGTCGTCGTTCACCTTGATCCAGGCGAAGTCGAAGTAGTCACCCTCGGTGACGGCTCCGAAGAGACCGTCGCGGTATGCGGTGGCGGTGAGGTATCCCTCGCCGTAGTAGAGCATGGAGTTGTGCCAGTAGCAGGCATAGAGCTTGTCGAGCACGACGGAGTCGATGAGCTCTCCGGTGAAGAGGTCGTAGCTGTAGAAGAACCTGTCACCTGCGGACTGGTTGCTGGGAAGCACACCGGCCATGAGGAAGAACCCGTCACCGAACATGATGGTGGGTCCAGAGGTCGCGGTGTCCATGTAGTAACCGATCTTCTTGGACCATACGGAGGTCTGTACGTTGTTGGGGACCTCGGGGTCGGCGTCCACTGCAGAATATGCGTAGGCGGTGTTTCCGATGGTCTCGACGATGTACATTCCCTGGCTGTAGTATGCGGCGTTGTCGGTCTTGTCGAGCTTGAAGATGGGTACGAGGTCCATGGTGTAGACGTTACCGGAGATGGGGTCGAGGACCTGTCCGAATCCGGGGACGGGGTAGGAGACACCGGTGGATCCGGTATCGACCTTGGCGACGATCTCGCCGGTCTCGAGGTCGATCTTCAGAAGGTCTGCGTCCTTCTTGACGAAGATGAAGTTGTCGACGATCGCGTATCCGGCCATTCCGTAGAGGTTGAGTCCGGTAGCCTTCCAGAGCACGAGGTAGTCGTCTCCGTAGGGGGTCTGCTGGTCGGTGATGTAGTCGTAGGTTGCGAGGTTGATGAAGACGTTCTCGCAGACGATCTCGAGGTCCATGTCGGCGACCACGGTGATGGTCTTGTCGAAGGATTTGACGGTGGTTCCGTTGATGGTCCAACCGTCAACGCATACGCCCTTGTTGTCAGGGACGTAGGTGAGCTCGATGACGGATCCCTTGAAGACGGATCCTCCGGTGAAGTCCTGGTATCCGTTGAGGAGTGCGACGACGGTTCCCATCTCTGCGGAGAAGGTCACATCGACCTTGGCGTCCTTGTTGAAGAACCACTTGGCGTAGAGGGCGATGTCCTCGACGACGAGGCTGTCGAAGTCGAAGGGCTCGGTGAACGCACGGTCCACATACCATCCACCGAAGGTGTTTCCGACGGCGGTGGGGACGAAGAGGTCCACGGTGGTACCGATATCGACGGTGACGGTGCTGATTCCGTTGATGGAGTCGACGAAGGTCACATCGACGGTTCCAAGGGAGACGATACCGGTGACCTCGATGACGAGATCGTCGGTGACGAAGTACTCGAAGAGCTCGAGGGTTCCGATGTAGGCGACAGGTGCGACCGCCTCGCCGTTGACGAAGACCGCGTAGTCCTTGGTCTTGGCATATCCGACGGCGATGTCCACGGAGAAGGTGAGGACGGTGCTGTCGACGGGTGCCGCGTTGCTGTACTTTACGATGGTTCCCTGGGGGGCGTCGAGGGTGATGACGTACCTGTTGACGGTGACTCCGGTGACCTCTACATAGACGTCATCGGTTCCGACGGGGATGGCGTAGTTTCCGGATCCTTCGACGACCTTGCCGTCGGCGATGACGACGATGTCGGACCTGTCGTAACCTGCATCGACCTCGATGTCGAAGTACAAGGTGTTCTCTGCGACGTCCACACCGGTGATGTCGGTGTGCTCGTCGTCGTTGAGGGTGATGTAGACGGTGTTTCCGTCGACATCGGCGTAGTATGCATCGACCTTGACGGAGAGTCCGTTGACACCGGCGAGGACGTAGGTGCTCTGACCGGCGATGGTGAGGTATCCGTTGTTGGCGATGGCGGGGTTGCTGTTGAAGTATACGGCCTGGAGTCCGGATGCGGGAGCGATCGCGTTGTATGCGAGCTGTTCGACGGACCAGGGGAGGACGATGGTATCGATGTTGTTGATTCCCTTGAAGGCCTCTGCGGAGATGGACTGGGTACCGTCTGCGACGACGAAGGTTCCCTCCACGTCCTTGACGGCGACGAGGGTCTTGCCGCAGTAGATTCCGTTGTCCTTCTCGAAGAAGATCTCGGTCTCGGAGAGGTCGAGGGCACCGGCGTTGACGTACCTGGTGAGAACGTCCTTGGCGATGGCGGTGACGTCCCCGTCGATGACGAGGGTCTCGGCGGAGGATGCGAGGATGAGCTTGTTGCATCCGACCATGTCTCCGTTGTCGTCGTAGCAGGGGTTGATCTCGATGTACTTGGTTCCGTCGGCGTCGGTCTTGACGAAGGATCCGAACATGGTGACGGCGTTTGCACCGTTGCTGATGGGGACCTCGTTGTACACGTAGACCGACTTGAGGGCGGTCACGGGGATGGCGGAGGTCTGGAGAAGGAGGTATCCGTTGATGACGATCTCGGAGAGCTTGGTGCATCCAACGAAGGAGGAGTTCTGGACGTTGCAGTATGCGGTGTCGAACTCGACAGTGGTGAGCGCGGTGCATCCTTTGAAGGTGTTGCTTCCGACGGTGTCGACCTTCTCGGGGATGGCGATGAAGGTCAGGGCGGTACAGTTCTGGAACGCATAGGTTCCGATGGTGGTCACTCCTCCGGGGATGACGACGTCAGAAAGGTTGGAGCATCCGCTGAAGGTGTACTGTCCGATGGAGGTTACCTTCTCGGGGATGGCGATCTCGGTAAGTCCGGTGCATCCTGCGAAGAGGTAGTTTCCGAGGGCGGTTATATCGGGGCAGAGGTCCACATGGGTCAGTGCGACACAGTTCTGGAAGGTGTATGCACCGAGGTTGTAGACGTGGCTGATGTCGATCTCCTTCAGGGCCCTGCAGTTGTAGAAGGTGTTGGAGTTGACACCGGAAGGCAGGAAGGTGATGGGGGTCTCGGGCATGTTGACGGTGGTCAGCTTGGAGCATCCGTAGAAAGACGCGTATCCGATGCTGCTGACCGCCTCGGGGATGGTGACCTCTACGAGGGAGGTACAGTTATAGAAGGTCTGGTAGAGGGTGGTGAGGCTCTCGGGGAGCTCGATGGAGGCGAGCTTGGAGCATCCGTAGAAGGTGTACCTGAGCTCGGTGACCCCTTCGGGGACGACCATGGACTCGATGGAGGTACAGTTGCGGAACATGTAGTCGCCGAACTTGGTGTAACCTTTCTCGAAGACGATATCGACGAGCTTGGAGCATCCGTAGAAGAGGTTGTTTCCGACGGTCTCGAGGCTTGCGGGGAGGTTGACGGAAACTGCGGAGGTACAGTTGTAGAACACGTAGTTTCCAAGGGTGGTGAGCCCGTCGTTGAGGACGATCTCAGTGACACCGGAACATCCGTTGAAGGCGTAGTTTCCGACGGAGACGACGTTCTCGGGAAGGACGATGGAGGTAAGGGCCTTACAGTTGTAGAAGGCGTACATTCCAATGGTCTCCACAGAGGCGGGGATGGCGATGTCGATGAGGCTGCATCCGTAGAACGCGTAGTCGGGGATGGCCTTGGGGGCGAAGTCGTCATCGAGAGTGAGGACGAGCTTCGAACAGTTGTAGAAGGCGTACGCACCGATGGCGGTGATGTCCGCACCGATGGTGTACTCGGTAAGGGTGGTGGGGGCGAACCAGATGACCTTGGAACCCTCGGTACCGTCGGATGCGACGACGACGTCGGTGATGGCGGTTCCGGAAAGCCAGCTGGATCCGGTGGAGGTGATGGCTCCGTCGACCACGAGGTCGGTGAGCTTGGAGTCGTTGCTGAAGACGCTGTTTCCGAACGCGATCTTGGCTCCCTCGGGGATGACGACGGTGGTGAGCGCGGAGTCGCTGCTGAAGACGCTGTTTCCGAAGGTCGCGGTGGACGCAGGAAGGATTACAGAGACAAGGGCGCTGTTGTTGGCGAAGGCGTAGTTACCTACGGAGACGACGGCTGCGGGGAAGACGATGGAGGTGATCCTGGTCTTCTCGAAGGCGTAGGTTCCGATGGTGGCGGTGGATGCGGGAAGGTCGATGGCGGTAAGTGCGGTACAACCCTCGAAGGCGTAGTTGCCGAAGGTGTTGACGGCGTCACCGGCGAAGACTACCTCGGAGAGGGCGGTGTTTCCGTAGAAGGCGTATGCACCGACGTAGGTGACCTTCTCGGGGATGACGACGCTTGCGAAAGTGCTGTTGTATGCGGCGTAGTCAGAGATCTCGGTAACGGTCTCGGGGATCTCCATCGCCTTGTCGTTGGGGATGAAGGCGACGGTCTTTCCACCGTTCACAAGAACGAAGTCGGTGTAGCTGGATCCGGAGAAGGCACACTGACCGACGATCTCGGCTCCGCTGAAGTCGACGTTCCATGCAGTGATGGAGGAACAGTTCTGGAATGCGTAGTTACCTACGTTGAGGATGGCTCCGGGGATGGTGATAGACTGAAGTCCCTTGTCCTCCCAGAAGGCGTAGTTGCCGATCTCGGTGACCTCTCCGAGGAAGGTGAGGTCGGTAAGCTCGTAGCAACGTCCGAAAGCGTATGTGTTGATGATGTCGAGGTCGAAGACCGCATCGAGGTCCTCGAGGACCTCACAGTAGTAGAATCCGTTGGCACCGACGGAAGTGACGGTACCGCCTACTAGGGCAAGCTTCTCCATGTAGTAGTTGCTTGCGAAGGCGTAATCGGCGATGACGACCTCGTCTGCGATGTGGATGGTAAGGTTCACCAGTCTATCGAGGTAGAATGCACGGTCTCCGATGTAGGAGACGGCTCCGTTGATCTCGAGATCGGTAACCTTCTGGTTCTGGTAGAATCCGTAGGAACCGATGCTGGTGATGTCGCCGAGCACTACATTGACAAGGGAGGAGTTGTTCGCGATTCCGTATTCGGGGATCGCGGTGATTCCCTTGGCAGTGAAGGAAGTCAGCTTGGAACAGGAATAGACGGCCCTGTTGGGGATAGAAGTGACCGTATCGGGAAGCGTAAGAGACGTGATAGATGAGTTGGAACTCATGGCGGTCATGGTGACGACCGTATAGGTGTTCTCACCATAGACCACAGTCTCAGGAATGACGACGTCTCCCGACAATGAAGAAGTGTTCGTAAGGCAGGCCGTGAGCTCTGTTTCGTCGAGCTCGTATGTGTAGCCGTCGATGTTCACCTTGATGGTGTCGGCATCGGTGTCCGGCGACACTACAAATGCGGCGGCGACCATGATGATCACGGTTGCCATCGCGGCAAATAGTAGCATTTTCTTAGTCATACTATCACGTCTGGCCCGAAGTTTCACCGCAGACGACCATATCTGCGGAACCGCAAGTAGACAGCGGCACTTCTATCCACGATTTATGGATAAATAATCCAAACGTAATCCAACTGTATTAAAGGCTTCGTATGAAACAGGCGATAAAAACCGTTCTGACACAGTATTGGATGTATTAAATCTAATTTTATGATCATTGTGAATTATACAGTGACGATGAATGTAAATCAGTTGGAAAGATAGTGCTTAGTGCGCTCGGACGTGAATCCATTGACTTATGATTGAGCACACATGTTTATATAGTGACATAAACTTGTACAATTCGGAGTAGAAGATTGCCCTTGCCCTCCTAAGAGGGGAAAGTGTTTACTTGATTAATTCGATTAACAGTCGAATGATTTCAAGTACCAGATGTATTACATCTTTCAAGACTTGGTACTTACGTTTGGTGATCTTCTCACCTCCCTCCATACCGGAGTCCCAAGGGCTGGTCAGAGCCCTTTCGGACTCTTTCTGGCATTCACTATAGTTGCATAAACATATTTACAGGTTTTCTATAGTATCCTAAGTTCCCGAAGGGAATTATAACCACATATTTTGATGTCTGAATAGACACTTTGTGCTTCTTACACTTTGGATACGGACGGGTATATATGTTGAATTTCGACCTATAGTCTGTCGGGACGTACCTATAGCCCTATACGACCTACGCAATTTTCGGTACTGGTAACAGACCCTGTCCCAACTGCAAGACAAAACCGAGCCATGAACGGGGCATCGACGAGGAATTAGGCAACATCTACAAGAAGAACGAGTCGGCGCCCTTCGGCTACATGAAAATCAGTAACTCTATAGGCGCTCAGACTGAACTCACGGGTTCACGGTTGAGCACGCATGTTTATATAGTGACATAAACTTGCACTATTTGGAGTAGAAGATTGCCCTTGCCCTCCGAAGAGGGGAAAGTGTTTACTTGAGTAATTCGATCAACACTCGAATAATCTCAAGTACCAGATGTATAACATCTTTCAAGGCCTGGTACTTACGTTTGGTGATCTTCTCACCTCCCTCCATACCGGAGTCCCCAAGGGCTGTTACAGAGCCCTTTCGGACTCTTTCTGGCATCCACTATAGTTGTATCGGTATATTTACAGGTTTTCTATGGTTATTTTAATCTCACTGGCCCTAGTGCAAATACTGTGGAGGGATCATGCAGTACTGTAGACTAACCTATCCGACACCATGTAGCTTATGGAATTCATCAGGCCTACCATGAACCTGGAGAAACCGTGGAAGATTACGGGCCTGCGTACAAAAGAAGAGGAAGACTGTATGGAACGTCCCTACATGTGTACCATCCGACAGAAAAACGGTAGTCTGTCCCCTGTTGCAAGAGGATATAAAAGTCCAGACCGAGATACAGGGTCTGAAGAAGCCTCTATTGGAACTGTACCAAAGCTTATCCACACGCAGACGTGTCGCATGTGGACCGCCCGTACCGTGGGGTCAAGGACATCGATGTGCAACGGGTAGACCGCGACATGACCTTTTCACAGCATTGCACTAAAGCCATCAATTGTAAAACCAGGGGCCCGAAGACCCCTGTTGAATTGTTTACTGTTTTGCAGCGGCGGCGTCCACGTAGGTCTTCCAGACGACCTCGAGGTCGGGCCTCTGCATGGTGTCCATGACGTACTGTGCGAACTCGTCTCCGGTGGCTCCGGTGTCCCTTCCGGTCATGACGAGCTTCTTCTCGAACTGTACGCAGACGTCGAGAGCCATGTTGAGCTTCTTGGATTTCTCGGACTCTCCGATGTGATCCATCATCATGGCGACGGCCTTGATCATGGAGCAGGGGTCGGCGTATTTGGCACGTCCCTCGGTGACCATCCTGGGTGCGGACCCGTGAATGGCCTCGAACATTGCGTACCTCTTTCCGATGTTGGCGGAACCGGCGGTTCCGACTCCACCCTGGATCTGTGCGGCCTCGTCGGTGATGATGTCACCGTAGAGGTTGGGAAGTACGAAGACCTTGAAGTTGGACCTGCGTGCGGGGTCGATGAGCTTCGCGGTGGTGATGTCGACGAACCAGACATCGTGTTTGACCTCGGGGTACTCCTCTCCGATCTTGTCGGCAAGGTCGACGAAGAGACCGTCGGTGGTCTTGATGATGTTGGCCTTGACGATGATGGAGACGTAGTTCTTACCGGTCTTCTTGGCGTGCTCGAATCCGGCGCGGATGATCCTCTCGGTACCCTGCCTGGTGGCGACGCAATAGTCCATGGCGAGATCGTCGGTCACGAAGAATCCGTCGGAACCGAGAGCGTAGGAACCCTCGGTGTTCTCCCTGTAGAAGATCCAGTCGATACCAAGCTCGGGGACGGACACGGGACGTACGTTGGCGAACAGGTCGAGCTCCTTCCTCATGGCGACGTTGGCGGACTCGATGTTGGGCCAGGGGTCTCCCTTTGCGGGGGTGGTGGTAGGACCTTTGAGAATGACATGGCACTGTTTGAGCTCCTCGAGGGTGTCGTCGGGGATAGCCTTGAGGACCTCTGCACGCCTCTCGATGGTGAGACCGTCGATCTGCCTGATCTCGACCTTTCCCGCCTTGATCTTGTCGGCGAGGAGGAACTCCATGACCTTTTGGGCGGATGCGCATATGTAGGGACCGATTCCGTCTCCGCCGCATACACCGATGATGAGCTTGTCGAGCTTGGAGTAGTCGGTCCAGTCGGGCTCGTTCTTAAGCCTCTCGACCCTCTCGAGCTGCTTTCTGAGGAGCTTGCCGTACTGCTCTTTCGCTGCTTCAATGGCTTTTTCGTCTACCATTTCAAAAACCTAGACGCCGTATGGACATATGACTAATAAACTTTGGTCGAAGGGCGATATTATGCACAATTGTACCGTACCGTCCTACCTATACCCGTCACGCCCCGCGGGAAACAGGCACTATAGACGTTAACATGTCTTCAGGATCCCACGACCATGGGACCGTACGGGACGGGAGGTCCGAGTTCTCTACAGAACCGACAAGTGTAACGACCGTTCCCGTCCCTGACCGCCATTATGACCGTGTAAAGCCAATAGTTGATATTACTGTACATTATCAGCCATCACAATGATATTCGAAAGTCTGGCTAACTTCATTACAAAACACGCCAAACTTATCGTCATCGTATGGGTCGTACTCCTGCTAGCCTCGGTATACCCTGCCATCAACGCAGGCGAGAAACTGAGCTACAACACCTCGAGCATGAGCGGTTCCAACACCGAATCCACCATAGGTGCGGCGATAATCGGCGAACACTTCGGATCAGGCACAGGTACCAATTCGGAGACCATGCAGATCCTCATCATAACGTACTCCTGCGACAAATCGGTCATGGACGACGTATATGAGAACTATATCTACAAAGGGCTCGAAGACTACGACAACCTGAACTCCGTGATGTACATCAACGACTACGGCGGAATGATACAGGTCATCCTGTTCTACAAGCCCGATATAAACGTGAGCAAGGACACAGGCAATCTGAGACAGTGCATCGCGGATTCCCTCGACAAGGCCGGAAAGGACGGTAAGAACATCTCCGGCATCAAGACCTACGTCACCGGAACCCCCGCCATCAGCTACGATGCAGGCCAATCGTCCTCCAGGGACATGGCCATCGTCGATCCCATCGCGGTCTTCATGATCATCGTCCTCATCGGACTGTTCTTCAGGTCGTTCGTGGCGTCCGCCGCCCCGCCCATAACCATCGGTGCCGCCTTCGCCATGTCCCTGTGCGTACTGTACTTCCTCGCATCCATCCTGAACATCTACTACATCACGGAGATGCTCCTGCTGGTCTCCATGCTGGGTGCCGGATGCGACTACTGTATCTTCATCCTCGCCAGATACCGTGAAGAGAGAAGACGCGGTGTGGACCACCACGAAGCGGTCCGTCAGGCCATCATGTGGGCCGGAGAATCCGTCACCATCTCAGGTATCGCGGTCATCATCGGATTCGGTTCCATGAGCCTCTGCTCGTTTGCCATGGTCAGCACCATGGGTCTCGGACTCGCCATAGGTATCATCCTCGCCCTCCTTGCGGCCCTCACCCTCATGTCCTCCATCCTCTACCTCGTAGGGGACAGGCTCTTCTGGCCCACCGGAGCCAACGGAGACCAGCTCAAGAAAGGATACTTCAAGAAGATAGGAGACCTCGGACAGAGGTACTTCACCAGATCCACCAGGTTCTCCATAAAACACGCCAAGGCCATCATCGTGGCCGCCATCCTGTTCACCGTCCCCATGGTGTACATCTACGCCAACTCCCACGACAGCTACGACATGATCGGTGCGATGATGAACGGCGAGTCCTCCGACGGAATGAACGCTATGGTCCAGTACGTCGACGGAGGTTCCATCATGCCCACATACGCGGTCATGGAGACTTCCGATCCGATAGGATACATCAACTACCCCTCGCTCCTCGAAGGAAACGTCGGCGTCATCTACTGGTATGATAACGCGACGGCCACGATATCCACGATAAACAAGATCTCCGACGACATAATGGCCGTAGGCGATGCCAACATAGGTAAGGTCGGAAAGATCATCACCTGGACCGACATCTGCGATGCCAGCGGCTACGACGAAGTGGGCAAGGTTGTCGAGTACGTCAACAACAACCCCGTCACCTACAGCTCCGTCCTCATAGCGGTCAACCAGGTGTACAACATCGAAATCGCCAAGACCCTCCTGTTCGACCTGCTTCCCGCAAAGGACCCCGTCGTCGCAGGAATCTTCGACTGGGCCATGCTTGTACAGACCGGTTCCCTCGGAACCACCGACACCATCGTCGAAGGGGAAGAGGTACACAACCTCACCCACATCAAGATCTCCATGAGCACCAGGCAGATGGCCATGAGCGACGACTCCATGGACTCTCTCGCCATTTTCAAGAAGACCCTTCACAACGAACTGGACGACAACCCCCTGTTCAACGGCATCTGGGTCACCGGTACCGCCGCAGTGATGTACGAGATCTCCGAGGACATCGGTGCCGAGTTCGGTCAGATCGAGGTCACCGCGATCATCCTCATCATCATCCTCCTGTTCTTCGTCATGAAGTCCTACCTCACCCCCATCAGGTCGGTCGTCACCATCCTCATGAGCGTCATCTGGACCGTGGCCATCACCCACCTCATCTTCGGTGACATCATGCACGCGGGTGTCCTGTGGCTCGTCCCCATCCTCCTGCTGGTCGTATGTCTCGGACTAGGTATGGACTACGATATCCTGTTGACCACCAGGATCAAGGAATACCACCTCGACAAGGGCCTGAGCAACGACGATGCCATCTCCGATGCGGTACTTCATTCCGGTTCGGTCATCACCCTGTGCGGACTGATCATGGGAGGAACATTCGGATCCCTCTGCCTTGCCAGCACTACCATGCTCCAACAGTTCGGATTCGCACTGATGTTCGCCATCCTCGTGGATGCACTCATCATCAGGACGTACATCGTCCCTGCGGCCATGCATCTCATGGGCGAATGGAACTGGAAAGGTCCTAAATTCTTCAACAGAAAGAAGGAATAAACCACTTAGGGGGACGGGTAGAACCGTTCCCCATACTTCGACACATATTCTGATTCCCCGAGCGGAATCATAACCCTCTGTTTCTAATGTTTGATCAGACACCCCTGTGGTGAACAGGTACAAATTAGGTGCTTTTTGACCTGGCCGCCGCGAGCTCGGCGGTCGTCCTCCTCTTCCTCGGTTTCGCATCCTTGGACCCTTGCGGACGTCCGCGTCTACGCGGACCTTCCTGCGAGACGGCCTTCCTGACCCCGTAGCGGTCGACCATGTCCTTCTCCGTGACCGCCCCCACCTCGACGTAGAACTTCATGTCCTTCCCCGTGGTCGTGCGGTATTCCCAGGAACCGTCGTCAGTGCCCACCTTGACGCAGTCGCGGAGGTCCGACAGGACGTCCTTGAACGACCTGTTCC
>JAKSHW010000042.1 GCA_024399195.1 archaeon
TCCAAGGTCAACCTCATGCCCGGATGGAGGCAGGGATACTGCTACTTCATGGACAAGTACGGTCTTATGGACGAGATCCGCGAGGGTATGATGAAGCAGTTCAGGGCTAGGATCTGTGCCAACGTCCCCTGTCAGGAAGCTGCCAAGGTGTCTCTCCAGGGACCTCAGGACTACATCGTCGACATGAACAGGAAGCTCAAGGAACGTGCCGAGTTCACCTACAAGAGGCTCAACGAGATCCCCGGCATATCCACCAACAAACCCCGTGGTGCATTGTACGCCTTCCCCCATATCGACCTCGACGGAAGGTGGGCGTCCGACAAGGACTTCCTGCTCGACCTCATCAACGAGACCGGTCTCGTAATGGTGCACGGTTCCGGTTTCGACCCCGAGTTCGGAAAAGACCACTTCAGGACGATCCTTCTACCTCCTATGGACACCCTCGTGGAGGCGTACGACCTTCTTGAGAAGTTCATGCTCAGGCACCAGTGAAAATCAATTCCGGCAGGTCTCTGCCGGTTTCCTACACCTTTTCATCTTGGACCGACGGGCCTACATGCATACCGTCCGGTCATGGCCCTGGTGCGTTCGGATTACATTTCCCTGTTTTGTCCCGACGTTCTTCTGTTCGATTAAATAGTATATCTTGGACGGAACATGTATGTCGCTCAAGATGCCTGACGATTTTGAGAATCTGACCGGGATCGAGTACGGATACGACGGTGGTTTCTCAATCGGGGAAATATGCCTGATGGCCGTAGTGGCCGGTGTCGGAATCTCCTTGGTCTGTTCCGTAGGTGGCGCCATTTACGATCGGATCAAGAACAGGGGATATCCGTCAGTACCAACGCCTCGTTCCTCAGCACTGACGAGGCCTTGAAGAACTGGGTAAAGAATTCCTGATATCGGTTCCGACGGACATCGACATATCCGCATCCGTCGGAGACCGTCATACGCGATGGGAAGTCCGTTGGATTACATATGTCACGTCTGTTAGACTTTCGTTTTTCCGACCGTGTTGTTTTTAAATAATCCCTTTCTCGTAAGAACCGGTATGTCAATCAAAATGCCCGATGATTTTGAGAATCTGACCGAGATCGCGTACGGATACGACGGCGGGGACGATAACAACAGCCCCTCTGTTGGAGCCATAATCGGAATCGCCATGGGGGTCTTTGCCGGTTTCACCGCGATCTGTTTCGCGGGCGGTGCCCTCCGCAGGTGGAGCATGGACAGGCAATTCGCCAATGCGGCCCAGCATAGGAGGGATAACCTGGATCCGGACAATTTCCCTAAAAGCAATAACGCCTCGTTCCTCAGTACCGACGAGGTCCTGAAGGACTGGGTAAGGAATCCTTGATGTCGGTCTTCGACGGATGTCGGTGCCGACCGTATCCGTCGGAGGCAATCCTATGCCGTGGGGAGTTTTTTTGAATTACACACGTAACGTCTGTTAGGCAATCGTCCTCTCCCACGTTATAGTTTTTAAATAATCCCTTTTTCGTAGGAACAGGTATGTCAATCAAAATGCCTGATGATTTCGACAATCTGACCGAGATCGAGTACGGATACGACGGTGGAGACGATGACGTCACGACCGGTTACATTGTATTGGGAGCCATCGCGGCGGTAGGGATTATCGGCACAGGTGCGATTCTCGTGAAGGATTGTATGGCTGCTGGAAGGACGCACGCCCCCGTTGTCCAGAACAGGCCGCCCACCATCGCCGAGCCTGTCGTTTCCGGCAGGACCTCGATGTCGAGCCTCAACTCGTACATACCCGACCGTGTATGAAGGACCGGGTTGGTCCGGGGACGATGCCGTACACCCCGGCATCCCCCGGTCTCTTTTCATGGACGTCCCGGTCTGTCGCAAGGTACAGCTAACAAGATATACCCGTTGAAGACTGTACCGCCGAGGTAAGGGAACACGACCGAGAACAGACTCGTCAACAGGGATTTCGTCATTCTGATATGCGTCGGGTTCTGTTTCGTCGCATCGTACCTGTTCCTTCTCATCAGCGCCGCAGGCTATTCCGAGGAGAGGTTCGGGACGACCACCTCCTCGTCCGCATTGGCCGCCTGCACGTTCGTCGTGGGCGCCCTGCTGTCACGTACGTTCCTTGGGCCACGTGTCGATTCGTTCGGCAGAAGGAAATGCATCGTAGTCTCAGGGTTCCTCGGTTGTCTGTCCTGTCTCATCTATCCGTATTGCGACGGGCTCGGTCTGTTCTGTGTCGCAAGGGTCCTCCACGGGTTCTTCTACGGTATCGGGCTTCTGTGCGCCAACACGATGGTGGCCTCCGTGGTCCCGGTGGAACGCCGTGCGGAGGGCATAGGGCTCTTCATGCTTTCCTACACCATCGCCTCCGCTGTAGGGCCTTACGTGAGCATGAACCTGGAATACTCCGGGAACTACGACCTCATCTTCGGACTTGCCGCACTGTGCTGTCTCGTGCCCGCGGTCCTCTCGCTGTTCCTGAGGTCCGGCGGACCCATCGTGTTCGCAGCGGACAGAAGACCCGTCAAGGCAGGATACTTCGAACCTTCCGCCCTGAGGATAACGTCCGTGCTCTTCGTCTTCGGGATTTCGTATTCCTCGCTCTTGACATTCACCTCGGTCTACGGGGAGGCCACCCACCTGGAGTACGCTATGGTCAACTTCTATCTGGTGGAGGCGGTCGCCACCTTCCTTTCGCGTACGGTCCTGGCGAAGATACCCGACCGCTACGGCGACAACATCGCCCTCATCCCTTGGTTCGTCATTTACTCGGCCTCGTTGTTCGCGTTCGCCTATGCGGATTCGGCATGGCAGGTGTACTTCTGCGGTGCGGCCATGGGGTTCATAATCGCCTTTATAAACTCCGTGGGGCAGTCCATAGCGATCAGGAGGGTGGGTCCCGAAAGGTATTCCCTGTGCATATCGATGTTCCAGAACTTCTACGATATGGCGTTGGCCGTCGGGCCCATCCTGCTGGGTCTGGTGGTGGACGGTTACGGTTATTCCGTGATGTACATCGTGTCCGGTCTGATCTCTGTGGCGTCCTTGGCCATGTACGTCCTTCTGCACGGTGTCACGCCGTACAGGTTGGTCTTCAGGAGACCGTGATGATGGGTCGTGTCCGGTCGTTGTTTCGATCGGTTTCCACCGATTCGGGTAAATCGTGATTAATCAAGAAAAACCGTACGGTAAATCGTGATTAGTCATGGAAAACCGTACGGTAAATCGTGACGGTCCGCTGAGAACCATATGTTAAACAATGATTGATATCGACGGAGGGAATCCCGTACATATGCTCAAGAGGAAAGCCTACGGCCGTCTTGTGAAATGGAAGAACGATCCCCGCCACAGATCGTTGGTCGTGAAGGGGGCACGTCGGGTAGGCAAGACCTCCATAATCCGTGAGTTCGCGAAGACCGAATATCCTCTTTTCGTAGAGCTCAATTTCATGACGGATCCCGGTTGTAAGGCGATATTCCAAGGAAGTCTGAAGATCGACGACCTCCTCGACAAGATCATGCTTTTCACGGGGATGAGGTCGATCCCTCCGGGCTCCTTGCTGTTCTTCGACGAGATACAGGATTGTCCCGAGGCCAGACGGACCCTTAAATCCTTCACGGAGGATGGACGTTACGACGTCATCGTATCCGGACGGATGTTGGACGTTTCCGAGTACAGGCTCGGTATATACAGGGACAAGCCTCCTTTGAACATCGGGGTAGGCTATGTGGACGCCTACACGATGTATCCCCTCGATTTCGAGGAGTTCCTTTGGGCAAGGTCCGTCCCCGACGATGCGATATCCTATGTGAAAGGATGTATCCATGACCTCAGAGAGATCGAACCCATGTTCTATCGTATGTTCTCGGACAACCTGAAACTGTTCATGGTGATCGGAGGGATGCCGGAGGTGGTCGAGTCATTGGTGAACGGGGATCCGGGAAAGGCCATGACCGCAATGGACCTGACGGTCGCATCCATCCGTACGGACATCAACCGTTACAACGACGGATCGGACGTCGTGAAGACGGTCCAATGTTTCAACAGTATCCCTTCCCAGTTGGGTGATACCAACAAGAAGTTCACGTTCTCCCGTATTACAACGGAGAACGGTGAACGGTTGGACGGCCCCACGAAACAGAAGTTCTTCGACAACACGCTATGGCTCGATGCCGCAGGTTATGGGAACTTCTGCTATCTGACAAAGCAACCCGTCCCGTCTTTGAAAGCCCAGGAGATCCACGACCAGTACAGGATATATCTTTTCGATACGGGGATGTTGGTCCATCTGTACGGTATCCTTGCTAAGAAAGCCATCTTGGCCGACGACTATTCCTACAACCAGGGGGCGTTGATGGAGAACTTCGTCGCGGAATGTCTGATGAAATCGGGAATACAGCCCAGATGTTACCGTAAGACCAACGGTGACAACAGGATGGAACTGGATTTCGTCATCGAGATCGGGGCGGAACTGTGCGTGATCGAGGTAAAATCAGGTAAACACAGGGAGTTCCCTGCTATGTCCAAAGCCATGGGTCTGTACCGTATCGACCGTGCGGTGGTGTTCGAGAAGGGGAACATATACAGAGATGGGAAAGGCGTCGAGCACTATCCCCTGTTCGCCGCGGCCTTCATCGGGGAGCTGGTCCGTCCCGTCGAAGGTCTCGACGAGTTCGGCTTCCCGAAGGAATGAATGTACGGAGTTCTCCATGTCGTCTCAGGATGACAGGAAGAATTCCACCGCATCTACGACTTCCGTCCCCTCAGGCAATGATCTAGGGACGTCCTTGCCCATGGTTATGATGTACTTTTTGGAAGAAGGCAGGGTTTTGAACACGTTCAGTTCCCTCTTGACGGTGGATTCCTTGTCCAGTTCCAAAGATATCTGGTAGAATTCGGGTTCTGAATTCGGTTTCCATGCAGTGAAGTCTACTTCATGATCTTTGTATGAACCAATGTTCACCCGATATCCTCTTCTAATGAGTTCTAGATATACTGCGTTTTCCAGTAATGCGGCTTCATTGTGTTCCTGTTTGCATAATATGGCATTTCTGAGGCCTGTGTCGGCAACATAGTATTTCGATTTGGTTTGAAGATGTTTTTTACCTATAATATCATAGTTATCGGCACGGTAGAATATGAAACAGTCACACAGTTTTGATAGATATTTTTCAAGTGTCCGTGGATCGCGTATATGGGCTCCATTCTTTATGTTTCCTGCAGATACAAGGTTTCCTATGTTGGAAAGCATGAATGCGGTCAGGTTGTCCAGAGTCCCTTGGTTCATTTCCAAGTTTGGACGTATGTCCTTGTTGATAATGGATGAATATACCCCTTGGAGGATCGCAAGGTTCTTTTCTTCATCATCATCGAGGTCTATGATAGGCATTCCTCCATGGTGAAGATACTGCTCTAATCTCTGTGTATATCCGTTGTCATCGTTTAACGGATAACGTTCTATGAATTCTTTGAATGAGAATGGAAGAATCCCTATTTCCACATATCTTCCGGTGAGGTGGGTGCCCAGTTCGGATGAGACTGTTTCGGAGTTTGAACCGGTTACATAGATATTTGCGTCGAATTCGAGCCTTATTGTATCCAATGCCCTTTCCCAGCCTCTTACAAGTTGGACCTCGTCGATAAGTACATACGGGTTTGGAGCGGAAATGTTGTCCTTGATGTAACTATACAATGCTCTTTCTGAATCGAGTACATATCTTTTCCTTTCAAGATCGATATATAACAAATTTTTTTCGGATACACCTTGTTCTAATAGGAGTTCCATGAATTGTTTCATCAATACAGATTTTCCAGACCTACGTATTCCCGTGATTACCTTGATCAGTTCGGGATTGGACCTGTAACTGCATAGTTTCTTTAGATAATGTGTACGGGGGATGTTGACTTTCATCTTGGTCACCTATTATCTTTGGACTATATATTGTATTTGATTACATGATTTTTATGTAATTGATTACATAATTTTCATGTAATCAAATACAAAACTATGTATCTAAAGACTTTGATGAAAATGGTGTATTCAGGCGATCATTCCTCCTCTTTCCGTTGTTTCTTCTTCCTTTCACGGAAGGTGTACCCCTCGGTGATCCTGGCGAGCGCCATTATCTCCGGGTCCGCCGTCCCTTTGAGGACATCGTTGGACACGGACCTGATGTTGAACGAGGAGTACCTCGCCGTGAGTCCTTTTTCCTCCACGATCCTTTCCACCGCTTCCCTGTCGGAATACACCACCTGTCTGTTCACGCTCGCCGAGAGGTCCTTCTCGGTCCCGGAGACCAGGTCGCATCCGCTCCCGGACAACACCGCCGACAGTTCCTTCTTTATCTCGTCGTTCCTCTGCTCCAACGTCCTGATCCCGGCGTTGTTGCGGACGTATTCGTCCACGAGGACGGTCGTGTCCTCCAGGTCGAGCACCTTCGGAGGGGCGAACCTGGGACACATCCCCTTGTACACGCAGTAGTCGCAGTAGGCGGTGTCGGACGGCAGAAACTCCGTCGTCCCCTCGATCTCTGCGATGGTGTCGACGACGGCCTTCTCCAGGTCCTCGAGCTGCTCCGCGGTCCTTTCGGAGACCACCTGCGCCCTGTCTCCGGTGAACCTGAGCATCTGCCACAGGAGCCTGACCCTTTCCGCATCGGGGAAGGTCCTTTTCACCCATAGGGCGTACATCGCGAGCTGTCTGTCGGCGTCCGCCACCGACTGATCCTTGGCCCTGGAGTCCGTCTTGTAGTCGCAGACGTAGTACGTGCCGTCGAGGTATCCGAGCTTGTCTATGCGGATGTAGTACTGGTTGCCGTCGGGGAGGTCGAGGACGTCGTCCGTCTCGATCCCGAGGATCTCCATTCTGTCCCCGACGAAGAAATCGTCGTAGTAGCGTCCGATCCAGCCCAGGCCGAGCCTGCGATAGTAGTCCCCCGTCCTGTCGTCGCCGCTGTGGAGGATGGCGTCCGGGTCGTATTCCTCCTTCCATCTGCGGTCGAAGTATTCCAGGACCTCCTCCCTGGTGTCGGTCTTTCCACCCACCTTGTCCTTGTAGAGTCTTTCCAGGGTTTCGTGGCACATGCTGCCGAGGAACGTGCTGTCGTTCTCCTCGAAGGGGGCCTCGACCCTGTCGATGTATTTGAAGCGGTACTGGAGGGGGCAGTTCTCATAGATACCTATCCTGGAATGGCTGTATTTCGTCATGGCGGTCCTCCGATGCGCCTGCCATGCCGTATGGTTTCATAGGGTTATCGTTCCAGTCGGTACCGGCTACGGCATCGGGTGTGTCCGCATCCCCTTGGACGGATCCGTCGGCATTCGGAATCCGCCATTGTAATAATTCGCTATTTAATTATTGATAATTGCACAACAGTATTCAAAATCAGATACATATGTATATATTTGTACGATTATGCCTATATATCATATTGTGGATGCGGTTATTGGACAATCAATCCAAGTGATTCATCATGGCCAACAACAAACTAATCGCGATCCTCGCGGTCGTCATAATCGTGGTGGCAGGCTGTTCCGCGGTCTTCCTCCTCGCGGGTGACGACGACGGCAAGGAGAAGCGTATCAACACCGACGAGGTCGCGGCGGTCTATGGGAACGCCAACCACGACTACGCCGTGGACGACCTGGACGTGAAGTTCATCCAGGACATCATCGACAAGAAGACCGTATGGGATTCCAAGAAGAACCCCTTCGCGGACGCCAACAACGACGGGAAGATCGACGCTTCCGACATCGAGCTCGTGAAGAAGATCATCAACAACGAGAAGTGCACCGTGTACTATCACAACTACTTCGGAGAGGCACAGCCCCTCAGCTACCCCGTCGACACCAGCAGGATCGCTGTCACCTATTGGCAGCAGGCCGAGCTCGCCGGTATCCTCGGGCTCTGGGACAACGTCGTCCTCGCCAACAAGAGCGTCGACGGAAGGGGACAGCTCTACGACCTCTCCAAGGTCACCTTCATGGGCAACTCCTCCGGTGCCGCCCTCGATTCTGAGCAGGCGCAGCTGATCCTCGAGAAGAAGGTCACCCTCATCATCGGTTCCGCCTACGATAGCGTCAGGTCCTATGCCGACCCCCTCGAGTCCCAGGGCGTCCAGACCATCTACCTCTGGCATGCGGGTAGCTACTGCCTCTCCACCCTCCTGACCTACGGCGTCCTCCTTAACCTCGAGGAGAAGGCCGAGAAGTTCATCGGGTTCTGGGCCGACATCGACGAGAAGATCTCCTCCAAGATCTCCGACGACAAGCGTCCCTCCGTGGTCATCGTCATGAACCACAAGGATGAGGACAGCTACATCAAGTCCTACGGCGGTATCTTCACCTCCGTCAACGAACCCGCCGGCGAGTGGTACCTCATCGGCAAGCTCGGAAAGGTCTACACCACCGAGGTCACCGGAATGAAGGCCCAGGGAAGGAACTTCTACAGCATCGACTGGTTCATAGAGAACCCCTTCGACTACATGGTCGTCATGGGTTCCGGTACCGGTGCCAACACCCAGGCCGAGTACGACAGCTGGTTCGAGACCATCGCCGCCAAGTACTACAGCAACACCCAGGAGTACAAGAACGGAAACGTCCTCGGTACCACCTTCTCCTTCGGAGGATTCTCCGCATACGCCCTTATGCCCGTCCTCGCGTGGATGATGTACCCTGACATATTCTCCTACGAGGAGGCCCTCGAGCTCAGGCAGTTCTACTACGACGAGTTCGTCCCCGAGAAGCCCGACTGCAGGGAGATCCCCAGCTACTACCTCGGATCCGAGTACAAGGCAAGCTACCTGAAGAACTGATCCGGAAGGTCAAACCTCTTCCACAAACCACTTCCTCCCGCAGGAGGTCTCCGTTCTGTCCGATAACGATCATATAAACCAAGCAGTGAAGAAATGGTCCCAGCGTCAGTCCTCGAAGGTGGAACAGACCGAGAGGGACCTCGACCTCTATTCGAGATACGTCTACCGCAAATGGGTGTTCATCATCGCCTGTATAGTGGCGACAGTGTCCGTGGCCGGGTATTCCATGACCATAGGCAACTACCATGTCGGTGTGTTCAGATGCTACGAGGTCCTATGGGAGCACATCACCGGAAACATAACCGATTCCACGCAGGACTACGTCATATGGAACCTGAGGGCACCCAGGGTTTTCCTGGGAATGGTGGCCGGTGTGGCGTTGGGTGCCGCCGGTGCGGTTATGCAGAGCATCCTCCGCAACCCCCTCGCGGACCCGTACACCACAGGTATCTCGTCCGGGGCGTCCTTCGGTGCCACCCTCGCACTGGGTCTGGGCATCTCTTTGGCGACCGACACCTACGCGGTGGTCATCAACGCGTTCATCTTCGCACTGATCCCCATGGTGGTGATCATCCTCGTCTCCCAGATGAAGTCCACGAACCCCACCACGATGATCATGGCGGGTATCGCAGTGATGTACATCTTCAACGCCTTCAGCACGATCATAAAACTGTGGTCGAGCGAGGAGACACTGTCCGCGATATTCGCATGGTCGGTGGGTTCCATCGATACCAACAACTGGATCGGGACCCGTGTGATGACCCCTGTGGTCATAGCAGGTGTGGTCGCGTTGCTGCTGCTTTCACGCAGGCTCAACGTCCTCTCGACAGGTGACGAAAGCGCGAGGTCCATAGGCGTCAACGCCGGACAGCTGCGTATCCTCTGCCTGCTGCTTGTGTCTATGGTGACCGCGGTGACCGTCAGTTTCACCGGGCTCATCGGGTTCATAGGTCTCGTATGCCCCCATATAGCACGTCTGGTCATCGGTTCGGACAACCGTTATCTGATCCCGGCGTCCGCCGCGTTCGGTGCCGCATTGCTCCTTACCGCGGACTGTATCGGACGCGTCATAATAGCTCCCGCGACCATACAGGTCGGCGTGATCACCGCGTTCATAGGGGCACCCCTGTTCCTCTACCTGATCGTGAAACAGAAGAAGGAGTCGTGGTGAGATGGTCCGGTTGGAAGTGAAAGACCTCTGTTTCGGATACGACGGGGGAAAGCAGATCCTCCATGACATCTCCTTCGCCATCGACGAACCGTCGTTTGTATGTATAGTAGGTCCCAACGGTGTGGGTAAATCGACTCTGATACGGTGTATGAACGGCCTCATCCAACCGTCGTCGGGAGGGGTGTTCGTGGATGGCAGGAACGTCCGCGACATACCGTTGAAGGAGCTTGCCAGGATGGTGAGCTATGTTCCCGTGATGACCTCGGACTTCAATGTTTTGACGGTCCTTGACACGGTGCTCATAGGTCGTTACGCTCATCAGGACTGGAAGACCACGAAGGAGGATCTGGAGATATCCCATTTAGCGTTGGAATCCATGGAGATAGACCATCTGTCGATGAGGAACTTCAACGAACTGTCGGCGGGACAGCATCAGAAGGTGTCTCTTGCAAGGGGCCTGGTCCAGGAAGCGGGCGTGGTCCTGTTGGACGAACCCACTTCGAACCTGGATATCAGACACCAGATGTATGTCTCCGCGTTCCTGAAGGAGCTTGTGAGGGAGACTGGTGTCACCGTCGTGATGATCAGCCACGACCTGAACCTTTCCGCGAAATACGCCGATCGGATGATCGTCATGGAACCTCCGGGGAGGATATACGGATATGGGTCTCCCAAGGAGGTCATGACCTCGGAGATGTTGGAGAGGGTCTACCATGTAAAGGCAGACATAAGCGACGACCACGGCGTTCCACACGTGGTCCCGCAGGCCGTGATCTTCGACGGGGATTTCGAATGATCTCCGGTCGGGAGTTCTTCCGAACGGTCGTTTGAAAACATTCAAAGAACGGGAACGGGGGATCACCCCTGTTTCCCGGGATATCTTTCAAGGTATCCTTCATCAACAGATCGTCGTCTTGTCCGTTTTACAACAACATCGCCATATATGCGGGGATATAGACGACCTCTCCGTCCACACGGAGGTCTTTCGTGTGGACGATGGTGGGCCGTTCCATTCTCCTGTGGTATTTCTTACAGAAGACATCCAATGACTTGTGACGTGGCGAATCCGACGATTTGACCTCTACCGGTGAAACCTTGTCCAGTCCCGGCAATAGGAAATCTATCTCGTAGATACTTTCGGACTCTTTCGTCTTGAACTCGGTGAATACAAGTTTATGCCCATGGGCCACAAGTTCCTGCGAGATCACGTTTTCAAAGAACATCCCTTCGTTGATGGACAGTTTTCCACGTAGTAACCTGTCATATGTCTGTTCCATCAGGTTGTTATTGTTCCCGAATGCAAGTGAGATCAGCAGACCTGTATCCAACAGATACGGTTTGACCCTTGAATCGTTTATATCCAGACCGGCGGTCGCAGAGGGGTCTGTCTGACAACGGCATAGGTTGACGATCATCGCTTCGGAGAGCCATATCGAGGATCTGGTGTAGTCCCGCATACGGGTACCTGTTTTGATCTTGGACGGCATGAGTATCTTCTTTTTGGAAGATAACATGGTCGGGACCGATTCGAAAAGTCTCAGGGCGGAAGACGACATCGTTTCCGGAAGTTTCATGATGTCGTCTTTGTACAGGGTCAGGATATTCTTTTTCACACGTTCTATGTTCTTCAGACTTTTCTCATTTACATACCTGTCTACAACCGCCGGCATTCCCCCGACTATCATGTATGTGCGGAATAACCTCATGATCCTTTCATGTAATTCCCTCCCCATGGGTTCGAGCCTATTGTAATGGCGCATGATATAGTCTGCAGAGACTTCGTCTCCCAAAGCCCATAGGAATTCTTCGAAATCCATAGGGTACATTTCGATATGTTCTTCTTCCGAGGGGATGAGGATGTTCTGTACATTTTTCTTTACGGATATGAGCGATCCTGTTTCCAGATAATCATATCTGTGGTCGGCTACCAGGCGTTTAATCATCTGTCTTGCTTTGGGATACAGCTGTACTTCATCAAAGATTATGATACTGTCACGTTCGTGTAATTTCGTTTTTGTAATGACTTCCAGACGCATGAAGAAGTCATCGAGGTCCTCGCTGTATTGTTCAAACAGTTCGAATATCGCTTTATTGTCGATGGAAAAATCAAGAAGAACGTACGATTTGTATTCGTTCGATGCAAATGATTTTGCAATGGTTGTTTTACCGACCCTACGGGCGCCTTCAATCAGTATCGCGGTGGAACCCGTATCTTCTCTTCTCCATTCTAGAAGCCGGTCGTATATCTTCCTCTTGAATCCACCCATGTTATCTAATCCTGTTTTTAAGATATATACTATTGTTTTTTGCCACTACAGAAGAAACTCCAACCCCTGAATTTGCCACTACAGAAGAAACTCCAACCCCTGAATTTGCCACTACAGAAGAAAATCTGTACGTTTCCTATATAAAAAAACAGGACCGGTGCTCCGATTCAATTCTCCGAATCGGTACTGTCATGTCATCTCGACCGTGGCTCTGTGCAAGGGGTCGGTCAAGTGTAAATGAAAAAAAAGTGTGGGGCGGGGGAATACCCCCGGTCCCCTTCAGTACATGATCTTGTGTCCGGCCATGGGTCTGTGGTACTTGCCGGTGGCGGACTCGATCTTTATGGCGTAGATCGCTGCTGCAGCGGCCATCTTCTCGTTCATGGCATCGGGGATGCGCTCGGGGACGAGTTTTGCGATGGTCGCTTTGAGCATCTTGACCTTCTCGGCTTCGTCTTCGATCTCGGAGACGGTTCCGCGGACGATGACGGATTCGTAGTTGGTGGTGGTGTTGCATCCGTCTGGACCGCAGTGCTCGAAACCGTTGGTGATCATGACGGTAAGGCATACTTTGTTGTTCGCTTTGATGTTGTCGACCTTCTCTCCCATCTTCCTTCCGTGGAACAGGATATAGTCTCCGTCGCGGACGTAGTTGACAGGGGTTCCGTAAGGGTATCCGTCCTGACCGATGGTGCAGAGGACTCCTTCCTTGCATTTGTCGAGGACTGCGTTGATTTCTGCCACATCAAGGTGGAACTTCTCCATGTTAGGCTGCATGCTGTATCATCTCGTTTAGTCGTATTTAATGATTTAATGCGGTTGGATACACGATGTACATTAATGGTTGGTTGTAATCGCCATTAATGTACAACCGTGTTGAATGATTCACTACGTTTACTCGGCCTCGTGGATCTTCATGGAGACGTCTTTCATGAGTCCGAGGTCTGCAGCGACCTCCACGGCCTTGAGGACCGCACAGGGTATGGGGCAGGCGACATGGGGGATGGTGCCTTCGGTGGCGGTATAGCAGGGGTTCTGTATCATGGGGAGCTCCATCTCGGTGTAGGGGTCGATAGGCTTGAGGGCGGCGGCGTACTTCTTGATGAAATCGCAGGGAGAGTCGATGGTGACATCGATGCTCATCATGTCGTCACTGAGCTTCGCAGTGATTTTGGCGTTCATCTTGCATACTCCGGGTTCCACTTCAACGGTGCAGTCGGTCATAGTATACTAAAGATACTTATTTTCAGATATATACTTTATCACTTATGTAAACTTAATAAAATACAACCAAGTAATCTGGTTTCCTTTCGGGAACCAATTATATTTTACAAATCGATCCCGGACGGGCGATCTATCTTAACAGGTGTGGTGAAAACGTTTTGTAACATTCGTTCTTTTCCTGATTCCAGACCTTTGCGTTCCCTTTTGGTCTCCATCAGATGTCTGAACGCGACAACCGGGTGGTACAATACCATCCTCGGGCCGGAATATCTCATGACAGTGCGGATCCTTTCACGCAGGTCTTTCCGATAACAGTGCACCTGGCAGTTGGTGCAGAACGTCTTGGACTCCATGAACGGGCATTGGTCCGTGCGTTCGAAGGCGTAGTCCCTGAGTCTTCCACATTCTTCGCAGAGGTCTCCTTTCAGGCTACCGTGGTTCTTCTTGCAGTAGAGGCCGATCATCATCTCCACGGTCTTCTTCTCACGCTCACGTTTCGATTCTGTGTCTTTCACAGGGAGACCTCACAGTGTGCAGAGGCGGCAGTTCTGCATTCCGCATTCGGGATTGTCTATCTTCCATTTCAACGCCCACATCTTCAACGAATGGATGATGTCGAGTAGTTCCAGGGCCATCGGGGTGAGACGGTACTCGCTTTTCACGGGGATGCAGGTGGCGTCGACGCGGTTTTCCACCAGTCCTTCCTCCTCGAGCTCTTTCAATCTTTCGCTCAGTACCTTGGCGGTCACGTCCTTCATGGATGCCTTGATCTCGGAGAATCTTTTCCATTCCTCCCCCTTGCTGAGTTCATGGATGATGAGTATGGCCCATTTCCTGGAGAGATAGTCCATGGTCTTGTAGACGGTACATTGGTGGTCCATGTTTCCCTATCGGAGTGGTGCTATAAAAATCTAATATCTTTTTAATTATTAGTATGATTTTGATAGTAGATATCTATGATTTGTAAAGGACGGGTCCAGGCGAACGACTTTCTGTCGTCAATCGGTGACGTATCGCTAACGTTACAGGGAGTCATTATATAGTCCTATAGTCTATGAATCTCTGGAGAACTATAATGGCTACCATATCGTTTGAGACAACAATGAGGATAGAGACGGAGGAGGAACTGAGGAACCTATGGTTGGCGTACAAGGACGCCGAGACCAGGGGACATCCTCTTGTGGAATCTTCCCCCGAGGAATACTACGCAAAAAGAGCGGCGGATTACGAACATCTCAAGAAGATCGCGGCTGAGATGGGGCTACCTCTCGAAGAACACTAATCGTTGCATAAAAACAATCGGGATTATAACAGTCATCACTGGAGGGAAGGTCATGGCAACTATATCGTTCGATATAACGGTGAGACTCGAGACGGAGGAGGAACTGAGGAACCTATGGCTGGCGTACAAGGACGCCGAGGCCGGAGGAGGTCTTATTGTGACGGTACCGCCCGAGGAGGTCCAGGCAAGGCGGATTGCAGATTACGAATATCTCAAGAAAGCCTCGGCCAAATACGGATATCCTCGCAATTGATGGACGGCCCCTTTTCTAAGGGGATCAATTCCATGAAACTGTTCCATTTGGC
>JAKSHW010000043.1 GCA_024399195.1 archaeon
GTAGACGATCCCAAGGCACAGGATTTCCTCAGATACATCGACGAGGAGTTCCATGGACTTCCCTTCTGTGCAAGGAGCTGTGATTTCCCCAACGCGGAGAAATACGTCAAGCTTCTCCTCCGCAAAGGAATCCTCAGCGGATACGCACAGCTCGTCGAGATCGAAGGCGGAATCGTATCCCAGCACGAGTACACCTTCTACATCAACGGTAAGAAAGGTGAAGTAACCACACTTCCCTAAACCATTTTATAACCCCCTTACTATAAGGGGGGTTACTGCCGACGTAGCCGAGCGGCCAAAGGCGCCAGACTCAAGATCTGATCCATAGCGGTTCACCGGTTCGAATCCGGTCGTCGGCACCATGAATTTCCAGATGGTGTTTTCTGTGAACATACCTAATTCGGTAGCGGCCCTTTTCGTGATTCTGATGATCGCGTTCGTGGGGGTCTTTTTCGCAATGGGAATGGTTTTCGATGATGATCCTGACGGATATAAGTTGGACCGTGAATACGACCTCCATGGGACCGTAGATGGCGAAGAGGTCACAGGCACGGGTGTGGCAAAGTATCTCGAAGAAGGTTCTTCCGCACACATCTACCGTTTCACCTTCACTGTCGGTGACAAGGAGTACATCAGCGACCTGATATTCGATTCCCCTGGTGACGTACCGCTCGAAAAGTTCTACAACCATATCGGTACCGTCGAGGGCAAGGAGATTTGGACCAACGGGCTGATCGAATCCCCTCTGTGGACCTATACGGTCTCCGACAAATGCAGGGTCGTCCAGGTTACCCTTGTCGGTGAAGGTATCGACATAACCGGAGATCTCAGATCCTCTTGAGAAACTTTTTTCACCTTCTCACATACCTATATAAACGATAAGCCATTCGTCTGTTTTACGTAAACTCAGGACCCATCCGCTATGCGGACGAACACTGAGAGCACCACCTATGCAAGGTTTCTTGCAGAACGAGTGCTTGAGTTTTCCTTCCATCTGGGAGGGAACATTTACGGAGGTAACAACTATGGCAGCACCCGTAGCAGCTAACAAAAAACCCGCTGCTCCCCAGACCCCTGCAGACAAGAAAAAGTCCGCAGCAGGCAAAAAGGGATCGGCAAAGACTGAGGGCGATGACTTCAACTACATCGTCCGTATGGCCAACACCGATATCGACGGTCAGAAATACACCGTCATCGGTCTTCAGAGCATCAAGGGAGTCGGAAAGAGGGTTTCCCAGATTGTCGTTAAGAAAGCTAACGTCAACCCCTCTGAGAAGATCGGTTCCTTGAAAGACGAGCAGGTCGCCGAGCTCGAGAAGCTCGTTCTCCAGTACGTTGAGTACGCCCCCTCCTGGGCTATCAACCGCCAGAACGACTACGAGACCGGAAACGACATGCACCTTTTCGGAAACGACCTCGACATCATCCAGAAAGATGACATCAACAGGATGAAGATGGTCCGCAGCTACCGCGGTATCAGGCACGACACTAACCACAAGGTTAGGGGACAGAGAACTCGCTCCAACGGCAGGAAAGGTCTTGCTTGCGGTGTCCAGAGGAAATGAGGTGAGTTGAATGGGAGATCCTAAATTTTCTAGAAAAAGCTATGACACTCCTTCCCACCCCTGGCAGGGAGAGAGGATCAAAGCCGAGAACGAAGTCGTTCGCCAGTTCGGACTGAAGAACAAGACTGAGGTTTGGAAAGCTGACACCCAGCTCAGGAACTTCAGGAAACAGTCCAGAGACCTTCAGGCTCGCCTCAGGGCCGGAGACGCTCAGGCAAAGATCGAGGCTGACGCCCTTATCGCCAAGTGTTCCCGTATGGGAATCCTTCCCGTCACCGGCGGAGACCTTAACGCAATTCTCGTCCTGAAGAACGAGGACATCCTGTCCAGGCGTCTTCAGACCATTGTGTTCCAGAAGGGACTCGCCACCACCGTCAGGCAGGCAAGGCAGCTCATCAACCACGGTCACATCTTCGTCAACGGACACAAAGTCACCGTTCCTGGATACATCGTCCTTAGGGAGGAAGAGGGATCCGTTTCCTACAACCCCGTCTCTCCCTTCACCGACGAGAACCACCCCATGAGGGGAGGCGTTCCCGCTGCTCCCGCAGCACCCGCCGTTGAGGAACCCGCAGCTGAGGAGGCTGAGAACTGATGACCGCTAAATGGGGAATCGCGAACATTTTCGCCAGCTACAACAACGTTATGATCACCCTCACCGACATCACCGGAGCAGAGACCCTTGCTAAGGTGACCGGTGGTATGATCGTCAAACAGGCTAAAGACCAGTCCTCCCCTTACGCAGCCCAGAAGGCCGCTGAGAGGATCGCTGAGATCGCAGCCGAGAAAGAGATCGCCGGTATCCACGTCAGGGTAAGAGCACCCGGAGGAAACAAATCCACCTCTCCCGGACCTGGAGCACAGGCAGCAATCCGTGCTCTCGCACGTGCCGGTCTCAAGATCGGACGTATCGAGGACGTCACCCCTATACCCCACGACGGTACCAAGCCTAAGGGCGGACGCAGAGGACGCAGGGTCTGAGGAGGATTCGTCATGCAGATCGAGATTGTCGAAATGGAGGACAGGAAGGCCAAGTTCATCATCAAGAACTCCTCTCCTGCAATGGCTAACGCCCTCAGGCGCACCATGCTCCAGGACATTCCCAAAATGGCGATCGACAAGGTGGAGTTCCACCTCGGTCCCATCATGCAGGACGATAAGGAGTATGAGAGTATCACCAGCCTGTTCGACGAGGTAATCGCCCACAGGCTGGGTCTCATGCCCGTACCTACCTACAACAGCGACGGTAAGCCTTTCCTTTTCAGGGACGAGTGCGTATGTGGTGGAGAGGGATGTCCTTCCTGTACCATCATGTACAGCTTGAACCGTTTCGGACCCGCTACCGTTCTCTCCGGCGACCTCATGCCCCTCGGAGACCCTTCCCTTAAGGTAAAAGACGAGTTCATTCCCGTCGTAGAGCTCACCAACACCCAGGCAGTCCTCATCTACGCACACGCAAAGATGGGAACCGCCAAACAGCACGTCAAATGGCAGGCTGCGTTCGGTGTCGGTTACTCCTACATGCCTATCGTGGAGATCTCCGACAGCCCCTTGGCAAAGGACTCCGGTATCGTGAAATACGCTATCGATGAGTATCCTGGACTGTTCAAGGAAGTCGGCGGAAAACTCGTTGTCGACGACATCTACCGTGCCTGTACCTATGGTAAGGCGGTCGAGCAGGACGAGACCCTCAAAGGTATCGTTTCCGTCTCTTGGGACGACACCACTTTCGTATTCAAATACGAGACCGATGGATCCCTTACTGCAAGACAGGTCCTCGACACCGCTGTTGAGATCCTTTCCAACTCTGCAAGTGAATTCGGCTCTTTGGTCGAAGCACTCGAGTGATAAACATTAAAAAAGGCCCGTTCCGTTCTCCGGTCCGGGCCGGTTTTGTTTTTCAGAAGAAGTCCGTGATCTTCATATTGCGTACTTTGTCGTTGTTGAACAACGAATCCATACTTAGCTCGATGATGTAGATCCTGTCTTTGGTGTACTTGTCGAGTTCGTACTTCTCACAGACGGTCTTCGATACCTGGAGATATTTCCTCACGGACGCCTCGTAGACGGTCAGGTTGAGGTTGTGCTTGCATTTGGTGCAGACCCCTGATAACGGCACCCTTCTGTATTTGGCACCGCAGTTGACGCATCTCAGCCCCTGTGTCGCAAAACTTCTCAGGTTTCCGATCATATCAGGCATGAAGTGTTTGTTGATGACCTTGGTCGCGACATCCCTTGCATCCACTGCACGGCATTTGAGACCGAGGTCGAGCTGTGCGGTCATCTTCTCGGTCATGGCCCCCAAGGTGGTGTATGCGGATTTCTTGGGGCCCTCGGAGATGTCCTTGGTATCATGGGTGAATCCGAGGTGTTCGTACTGGTTGTCGGTACCTATACGGCCACCTACGAGGTCCATCACGCTCTCCATGGTCTTGGGGTCCTGCATGTTCATAGCGGCCTCGTAGAACTCAAGGGGATATTCCCTGAGGCAGTCCACGTTATGGGCCTCCTTGTCGATCTCGTTAGGGTCGAGCCTGGTGGTAAGGACGAGAGGACAGTCCATAAGTCCTCCTCTCCTGTCGGGAAGGAAGATCTTGGAGAAGTTCAGAAGTCCGTCCATAGCAAGGATGATGCAGTCCTCATCACCGTCGCAGTTCCTTCTTTTGGAAGCATGGTAGAACGGGTGTCCGTAGCATCCCATGACATCGGTGTATCCGATGATCCTACACAGGATACAACCCGAAGTGTGAGGTGCGAGCCCGAAGGCGATCCTTCCGATGAGGTCGTCACGGGTTTCCGCATTGTAGAACCTGGGAAGGTGGTAGAGTTTGTCCAGCTCGTCGTCCAGGAATCCGGCGACCCTTACCATGTAGTCTCCGCAGTCCTTGGAAGGGATGATGTCCTGACATTTCAGTTCCACGATCTGGTTCTCGTCGGTGAGGGGATCGCCGTTCCAATCGTGGGTGTATCCTAGCTCGAACGCTTTCTCTATACTGAGTCCGATCTCCCTGGGTTTGAAATGGGTGAGGGGGATATCGGTCATATCGTAACGGATGGTTCCGTCCCTGAAGATGGAGATGTCGTGTTTTCTCCTGAGGATTCCCTTTTCAAGGGTCTCAGGGGTCTTCGTCTTGGAAGTGAGCTCGGGGACGCATTTCAACGCCTCTTTGACCTCGGGTTCGCCGATGTTCATCAGGGCGGCTTTGTATTCGGACTCTATGTCGACAGAGATGCCTTTTTCGCCCTGTTTGGGTGCTTCCTCGGTATGGACGTTGCATTCCCTGCACCAGCACCTGTAGGTGATACGGTTGCATTCGGGACATTTCCTGGACCCCATATCGGGATGCAGGGTGGTCTTGTTACCCATCCTGTCTTTGACATCCTTCATCGCACTGATGGTGTCTTTAATCGAGGGGTGGCTTTCATCGCTGAGTGCGAACAACGACTGTACAAGGGGCGTTCCGGCCCTTTCCTTGGCCTTTTCAGGACGACCCATCCTTGTACCTATCCTGGTGCCTGCCCTCTGCATGACCTTGTATCCCGCGGCGTTTCCTATCGCTATGAGGGTTTCTTCCCCTTCGAGCTCACATTTTTTAGTGTATTTCCCGTCCGTGTAGGAAAGTCCGAGACAGTCGAGCATCGGTTCGGTGTACTTTCCGTCGATGATGACCTTGTCGGACCTGACCTTGTGGAGTGCACCTAACGACTCCAAGGTGAGTTTCGTATCGGGTTCGCGGGGGACAACGATGGATCCGGATTCCATGCACCCGTTCTCTACGATGTAGTCCCTGAGGACCTTGATCTTCTCCAAGGGCAGATCGCTCCAGAAAAGGTTGAACTTGGGGTGGAGCGGAACGTCGAACTGGGCGGACATCTCCTTGGAACGTTCGTATGTGGGGTCTTTCCAGTCCTCGGGGAGTTTTCCTTCGGTCTTTGCCAAAAGTTCCTGTTTGTGCCATTCTATGGGGTATCCGCAGGGGACGAGGACATGGTTGTTCTCGCAGAACTCTCCGAACGGGACGAGGATCTCTCCGTTGTCCACGACCTCGGATACCTCGTGTTTCACTGCGATGTAGTCTTCCTTCGTATCGCAGTAGATGAGATCGCCGTTCTTCAACAGGACTATGGGCCCTTCGATGGTGTCCACAGGGGTGACCACGCATGCTTTTCCGGGTCTTTCGATCTTGAGCTGGGTTCCGAGGGCCATGAACTCGTCCATGGCGTACATGCTTGCGGGGTTGTACGCAAGGGATGCAAGACCTGAGGTCCTCGCCCTTCCGTACCTGAGCCTGAACCCTCCCACCTGGCAGGGATGTCCGAAGATGGGCCTTCCCGCGACCATGTCCTTGAGGTATTTGGTGGCGGGTTCGACGGTCTTTTTTCCACCTTTGGAATCCTTGTCGACGGATTTGTGCATGTCGAGGTATTTTCCAATAAAGTCCCATCCCTCGATCTTCAGCTTGTCGACGTGCTTCTTCAGTTTGGGGGCCTTGAGACACATACCTTCCGCGATGACGAGGCATGCTCCACCTCTGACCCTGTTGGTCGATATACGGGGAAGGTCCCTGAATCCACCGATCTCGGCCTGTTCGGTACCCTCTCCGTCGACCATGACGGGACATTCGCTCACAATGGTCCTGATCTCCTCACCGTTAGGGGTGAACTGGAGGTTCGCACACTGTTTGTAGAGGGGGATCTCCTCCTCGAAACGTCCGATCTCCTGTTCTGTGGGCTTGTATTTCCCGATACCCATGGCCTGACGTACGACGTCACAGATCAGAACGCTCATGGCCTGTCCCGTACCTCCTGCGGCACGGATAGGTCCTGCGAACACCAGGTTTGCAAAATCGGTACCGTCGGAGTTCTTCATGATACGGGTATACGCGATACCTTCGAGGGGTGCGACGAGGATACCCTCGGTAAGGATCGCCAATCCGATCCTGACGGCCCTGTCCAAGGTGGTCTCACGGCTTCCCGCGTCCATCTTGGCGTATTCCTTGGCGACCATCAACGCCACGACCTCACGGTTGTCGTATTTGGCCGTGAACTCGCGGATGACCTTCGCCAATCCTTCTACATTGTAATCGATAAGCAGTTTCTCTACACGTGACGCGAGGTCCTCCGCGCGGGGGACCTCGACGATCATCGTGGGGTCCAAGCCTCTTTTCCTGGCCTTTTCGGCCAGTTGATAGCATTCTTCCGTCTCCTCCTCCAATTTCTTGAAGTAGGCCTGCATCTCGGGACTGGCTTGGACCATGGGTCAGACCTTCACTCCTCGATATCCGTTTCTGTGTCGAGAGGGGTCTCCAAGGCCTTCTGTCTGAAGACCTCTCTGAGCATACCTACGAGTTCGGTCTTCAGGGCTTCCATACCTTCTCCGGTTACGGAAGAGATCCTGCGGGCCTCACCCTCGGTGACCATGACGTCGCATTTGCTCTCTACGACCACGATGGGGACGTCGGTGAAGTTGCTTCTGATGTTCTCAAGGAGTTTGGTCTGTACCGCCATGCTGTATCCGCAGGACTCGGAAGGATCGAGTATGAAGATCATGATGTCGGTAAGGTATCTGAGGGCAAGGACCGCCTGTTTCTCGATGTCGTTCCTGTCGTTGAAGTCACGGTCGAGGAGACCGGGGGTGTCGACGATCTGGAACTTCCTCCATCCGTCCTCGATATGTCCGATCGTGATTCCCTTGGTTGTGAAGGGGTAGGGTGCGATCTCGGGGGCGGCTGTGCTGATATAGGTGACGAGACTGCTCTTTCCCACGTTGGGGAATCCCGCTACGACGGCGGTAGGGGTCTTCGGGTCGATCGTGGGAAGGTCTCTGAACTTGTTCTTCGCGTCCTGGAGGAACAGGAGTTCGTCGGAGATCTGGTTGATATAGGAACCGAGACGTCCGTAGAATCCTTTCTTGATGGATTCGATGATCGAAGGGTCTTTGGTACGCCTGACCTCTCTGAGGGACTGGTTCTTCAACAGTTCCACCTTTCCGGCGGCCCAGTTGATAGCTCCGAGCGATTTCTTGTAGCGGTCGGTACCGATAACGAGGTTCACGAGCTCGGGGAAGAAGTCGTCCTGTTTCTCCATCCTCGGGAATCTCTGGATGTAGCCGACGAGAGTCGTCACGACTATGTCGCCCGAGGCCGTGATCCTGGCAAGCGTGGTCTTTTTCTTGGTATCCAACGCATCGCTGCCTTTCTTGGAAATCTTAGAGGCCCTGCGGAATGCCTTGTCCATTAGTTCTTCGGCAGTAAGCACTGTCGGTATTGAGTTTTTCATTCCGGCCATGTAAACCCCATCGTGGTGTACTAAATAAGGGTTATCCCGACCTATCGCATCCCATTATTTTCGACTTTTCGATTTTATTGTTTTAATTATGATTATTAAATAAATTATTGAATTTCTATATTGAATCATATAATTTTTCATTATTATCGATGAAAAATAAATGCTGTGAAATCGTTTGCGACCGGAGGTCCGTACTTGGTGGCACGGTCCCTCCGGCCCTAGGTCTGTAGGTCACGGACGTATTTTCACTTGTACCTGGTGAACGTGGCCTTTATCACCCAAAGGTCGTGGGTGAAGCCTTTCGTCGGTTTCAACGCAGGAGGCACCATGGCCGTGGGACAGTTCTTCAGGTACACTCCGATGGTCACGGCGGGATCCCCTGCCGTATCGCCGAAAAGGTCGTTGACCGCGGCGAGGTTGCATCTGATGTCGATACCGAGGTCCACGCTTTCCCTGTGGCCTGTCAGTTTCTTCATCAGGTCCGGGGTCGACATGGTCCCGAACGTGGTTATCCCTATGAACACGTCGTTCTCCACTGCCTCTCCGAGGTCGATACCGTAGGGGTCGTCTATGTTGCATATGACCTCGGCGGCCCTGCCCACCACGTATTTCAGGACGTCCTTCGCCATGGTCTGTCCCGCCGAGAGGTAGATCCTGAAACCTCCTCCCACCGTTCCAAGGGCGTCCAATACTTTGGCATCCGCGAACACGGAGGCCTCTACCACGCATGACGACAGTTTGTCCATGCCGAGGTCCAAGGTGTACAGCAGGGTGTTGCGGAACAGTTCCGACAGTCCTTCCGTATCCGTCACATGGTCCAGTTCGATCATGGCCTTTTTCGCGGACTTCTTGAACATGTCTATGATCTCGCCTGTGATGAGCCCGTTCGAGTCCAACAGTGCACCTTTGTTGCTGGATCCCGGGGTGCCGTTGGTCAACACCCATTTCGTACACCCGTCTATGGCCCTCTGATAGGTCTGTTCGTCGTTGGCCTCGTCACGCATTTTAGGCGTGGTGTCCATGACGTTCCCCGAAGGGTCGTACAGCGTGACGGTCTCGTCGCTGTTGTTCAGATACGCCCCTTTGAACTCCACCACGGTCCTAGCACCCGGGGACAGAGATACGTCGTCCAAGGTCTGTGTCTTCCCTTTCGAGGTGACGGTGTACCAGCCTCCGAGGTTCACGCTCTTGGCGGTCAGGTTGACGATCTCGATCCATTCACGGTTCGTGTCCGTGCCTGCGGGGTTCAGTTCGACCTCGTTGATCAACACCCCCGATTCGATCGGTGCACTGTACCTTATGTCGATACCTGCGTCCAACGCGACCTTGGTCCCAGGTATGGGCGAGGGGATGTTCTGGAGGATGTCCCCCATGAAGTCGATGTCCGCCAGGGACAATGTCACGTCCCTGTACTGGGTCATTGCGGGAAGCACCATGTCCAACTGCAGGGATTTGTATATTCCCGTGATGGAGAGCAGGTTCCCGTTCGTGTCCATCTTGGGGTCGATGGTACCTTCGATCATCCAGTCCCTGGCCTTCATGGAGAACCCTCCCGTGGCCGAGGCCGTGTTCTTGGAACCTTTCGCCTTGATGTCTATGAACGCCTTCATGTCGTTTCCGGCGATGTTGCCCGAGACCTGCATCTTCACCACGTCCTTCACCTTCTCGTCGAGGGTCGACAGGTTGAATATGAACAGGACCTCCCATCCCAGGTAGGTGAATCCGACTATCTGTTTGCTCAACGTGATGTCTATGATGGTCCCCAGCTCCATTCCTTTGTCGACCACCATCTGACAGAACCTGTCACCGAGTTTCTCCACCAGGAGGTCGTAGACCACCTCGACGGGTTTCATCAGTCTCTCATAGAGCTCGGTCACGACCTCCATGATGTAGCGGTTGATCTCTATCGATATGCGGTTCAGTACGTTCAGCAGTTCCTGTGCCGTGTTGAGGACCTTCATCAGGGGTTCCACCAACGGTTTCAGGGCCTTCACGAGGGCTTCCACCGCATTGTCCAAAAGGGTGTTGTCCGTTCTGTAGGTCACACCGTTCAGCCCCCATCCCGACATCGCGGGGATGTACACCGTGAACTCCACGTCGGTGGTCCCGTTGTAGGCCGAGTCCACGATCCCGAGCGCGGACATCAGGGTCCCGCTGCTGGTTATCCTGTAGCCGAGGGTGTCCTTCACCGTCACGGGGATGACCGTGCAGAACGATGCCCCGTCGTCATCGTCGAAGGCGGCCTGATGGGTGCTGCGGGAGGTGTTGGGGGAACCGATGGTGATGTGCGGATGGGAACTTCCCTCGAACCCTACGGATTCGATGTAGGTCCCGTCACCGACGAACCCGAACGAGGTCTCGTAAGGGAACGGTACGCATCCGTTGAACGGGTCTGATCCGAGGTTAAGCATGAAATCGTCCATCATGCAGTCAAGTTCCGGGAAGACGTCCACCGCGAGGTCTGTGAAGAGTATACCTTCGATGGTCAACGCCCTGCAGACCTTCTGGAAATGCGTCACGAGATTTCCGTCCATATGCCTCAGGGGTTCCAGCTGTGCCAGTAGTCCGGAAACGGATTCCTGATAGTCCTCTATGACCGCTTTCAGGGCACTTCCGTCGGTGAACATGAGGTCTGCCTGACGTTCCGCCTCCATCGCGGAATCCGCAGGGTCCATGGTACGGTTGTATATCGCCGTCAGCATCGATACGATCTTCGGACGGTACGTGTCGTACCAATACGTGTCCGAATAACCGAACAACGTATCGCTGTCCCTGGCGATCGCATCGTATATCGAGGCGTAGAACTCGTCGGGACACCTGTACGTCAGGGTCTGGTCGAAGAATATCCGTTCGATGTCCGCCTTGCCTTCCTTCAACGCACCGTTGATCCCGGCGGCGAGACATTCCGCATAGGTCCTGTCGTCCTCCATGTATATGCGGACGTTTCCGAGGTTCTCGTTCTTCGCCACTATGTCGATGGCACCGTTGACGATGTTCTTCAACCAGGTCATGATGTTGCTGCCGTCGGAACGGTAGTCCCTGACGAAGTTGGAAACGGTCCTGGAACCCATGAGGTCCACCGTCGGATATTCGAGGATAATGGAAGCCGCAGGTACTGGCTCATTTCCGGGGAACTCGAGTCTGAACGACTTCCCGGTGTAGAGACCGTAGTCCAGGTCCCCGCAGACCTTGCGTATGTACTCCTCGGCGGAGAACTTGTTCTTCCCCGTCAGCCAGGAGAACATGGAGGTGAACGCGTTGCTGACCGCATCGTCGAAGGCATCGTAGATACTGAGGATCTCCGAACCTCCGACGAAGTCGAACCATTTCAGTACGATGTCGTCCGCTATGGCGTAGAGTGCATGTGCGTACACCATGTTCAGGTCCACGTCCACATAGCCTTCGGGGGCGAGGAACTTCTTTGCGAGGTCTATGTCGCCCAGGTATCCCGTGTCGTCTCCGTTGCGGAGATAGAGGGCCTGTATGGCCTTCAGGGAGTCCGAATAGGCCTGTTCAACCTCTTCCTTGGTGATCAGGCTGTTGGTCCCCTTGGGGCCGGCCGACGAGTTCAGTCCGTACCCGTTTATGACCTTGGTCTGTGCAAGGCAGGTGAGCTGGTAGGTCATCATCTGGGAGAGGATGGAACCGTCCGAACCCACGGCGTTCTCGAACATGGAACCGACCTCGGTCGTAAGCGGCAGGGCGCAGCTTCCGTCGGAGACGACCGGGACGGTACGCGAACAGCTTCCGCTGCCGTTGCCGAACCTGACCTCCATCGTACCGTTCGCCTGCAGGTAAGAGGGCCTGTATCCGTCGATGGGATAGGTCGGGTCGCTGTACCTCATGACCACGGAGTCCAACGTTATCTCGTACCCGGTGACCGTGACGTCCGTCCCCGCTATGTTGCGTGGGAACTGCAGGTCCATCCAGGAACCGAGACGTTCGTTGAAGGAGGCGACCCTTTTGTCCAAGGTACCACCGTTCTTGTCTGTGCTGATGTCGAATATCAGTTCGCCTAGACCCGTACGCATGAATGCGTCGAGAGAGTCGACGGCGCTGTTCAGGGAGTTGATGTCGTCCTTCACCGATTCGGCGGACTTCTCCGAGTCTTCGGTGAGTTTCGAAATCGCCCCGTATGCGGAGGCGATCACAAGCAGGGCTACCGCCACAATGGCGAATGGCATGTTGCCACGTTTACTGCGAATTGGGCCCATGCATACGGTCTATCGGTATCTGTTTTTAAGGAAGGTCAGTACAGTTACGGGTTAACTCCCCCACGCATGCCCTCCTGTCGGGCTGTTGCCGTACAGATTCCACAGAACTGTACTTCGGTTTCATTAGGGGTGTTCTGGATATGATGGAAAGGGACGTTCGGGCCCTCGTCCGAAAAAAGCGTATTATATAGTAATAGCCCATCGCATCATCATGTGCGCAACAGTTAGACCGTATTCCGCCAGTACGGGTCTCCCCAAAAAGACAAAGTCCCTTTGTCCCGAATGTGGAAAGCTCATCGATGCAGACGTCGTCGAGAGGGACGGTAAGGTCTTCATGGATAAGGTATGTCCCGACCATGGCTCTTTCAGCGATGTATATTGGTCTGATGCAAAAAAATACCTTGAGGCCGAAAAGTACGCCAAAGACGGTGTAGGTCTTTTCAACCCCATGGACGAGTCCCTCAACGGGGAGAACGTCAACGTCATCGTCGGCGGAACCAAGTTGAACCTCCTGTCCCCCACCGCACTTGCAAACCTCGATCTCACCAACAGATGTAACATGAAATGCCCCATCTGTTTCGCCAACGCGATGGATGCGGGATATGTATACGAGCCCGACCTCGACACTGTATGCAAGATGCTCGATACCCTCCGCAGCGAGGAACCCATCAAATGTACCGCCGTACAGTTCTCCGGAGGAGAGCCTACTGTCTACCCCCAGCTCGTGGAGGCCATCAGGGCCGCCAAGGAGAGGAAGTTCGCACAGGTCCAGATCGCGACCAACGGTATCGAGTTCTCCAAGAACTACGAGAAGCTCAAGGCCTGTGCACAGGCAGGACTTAACACCCTGTACCTCCAGTTCGATGGTCTCGACGACGAGATCTACAAGAGGTCCAGAGGAAGGAAGATGCTCGCCGTCAAACAGGGCGTCATTGACAACTGCAGGAGGCTCAAACAGGAGACCGGCCACAGCCCCTCCATCGTCCTTGTGGTCACCACCGTCATGGGTCTCAACGACCAGCAGATCGACAAGATCCTGAGGTTCGCCGTCGACAACATGGATGTCGTCAGGGGAGTCAACTACCAGCCCGTCGCCTTCACCGGAAGGGTCACCCACGAAGAGGTCTCCGAAGGAAGGATCACCCTCACCGATGTCGCACACCGCATCAGTGACAGCGAGCTTTTCCCCAACATCACCATCGACGACTGGTACCCCGTCCCCGTGGTGTCCGGAATCTCCAACTACGCTTCCATCATCCTCGGACAGAACAAGATCACCTTCCCCACCCACCCCCACTGCGGACTTGCGACCTACCTCTTCATCTCCGAAGACAAGAAGACCATCGTCCCCCTGCCCTCCTTCATGAAGGTCGAGCAGTTCGTGAAAGGTCTCGATGAGATCTCCGCCGTCGCGGAGAAGAAGATGTTCAAGAAGCTCACCGCCCTCAAGGTCAAGAAGCTTCTTGAGACCTGCCTCATCGAGGATAAAATGCCTGCAGGCCTCACCAAGACCGGTCTCATCAAGACCCTTCTCGGAATCATGAGCAAGAAGTCCAAATCCACCCTTGCCGGATTCTCCTGGGGAATGATGTACGTCGGTGCGATGCACTTCCAGGACAACTTCAACTACGATGTCGAGAGGGTGAAACGCTGTTCCATCCACTACATCACCCCCGATTGCAAACTCATCCCCTTCTGTGTCTACAACAGCGGTGACGAGCTCCGTGCCGATGTCGAGCGCAGGAACTCGATTCCTCTCGAAGAGTGGATCAAGACACATAAGAAGCAGCATCAGGAGGATATCGACGAGATCCGCAACAATCTCATCGTCCCTACCGATGAAACCCCTTCCGAGAAAAAGGAGTGAACTTCAAATGATCGTAAACGAATCCAAATGCCTTCATTGCGGAGGTTGCGTCGGCTCTTGCCCCCAGAACGCGATCTTCCTCAACGATTTCGTCCTTGAGTTCAGCGACAAGTGCAACAGGTGCGGTCGCTGTGTCAAGCTCTGCCCCGTAGAGGCTTTGAAATTGGAGGGAAAGGAATGAAGACCATCAACTGTGACATCCTTGTCGTCGGAGGAGGACCCGCCGGAGGTATGGCGGCCAAGTTCGCCGCGATGGGAGGACTTGACGTCCTTCTTATCGAGAAGAAAGCCGAGATCGGTGCTCCTCTCAGGTGTGCCGAAGGTGTTTCCAAGAAATGGCTCGAGGAGGTCGGAATCACCCCCGACCCCACCTGGATCCGTGCCGACATGAAAGGTGCCATCATCAAATCCCCCGATGGAACCTCCTTCCAGCTCGACGAGTCCAAAGCAGGTGCAGAGGTCGGATATGTCCTCGAGAGACACCTTTTCGACAAGTCCATCGTCAGGGACGCCGTTGCCGCAGGTGCAAAGGTCATGATGCGTACCTCTGCCACCGACATCATCCGTGACGAGAACGGAAAGATCATCGGAGTCAAGGCCATCGAGTACGGTGAGCCCCTCGAGATCTACTGCAAGTGTATCGTCGGAGCAGACGGTTACGAGTCCCAGGTCGGAAGGTGGGCCGGAATCGACACCAACCTCAAGCTCAACGACATCGACTCCTG
>JAKSHW010000044.1 GCA_024399195.1 archaeon
CTCCTGAACGCGAACAGTTCCAACTGCCCGGGAGTGTCGATAAGGACGTACTCCGTATCGTAGGTGTCGAGCTTATCGGAGATCTTGTTGATGTTCACGGCCATAAGGTCGGCTGCGACGATCTGTGCACCGTTGGGACCGAGACCGTACTCCGACATGACCCTGTCCAAGGAGATCCATTCCCTGATGTCGATATCAGGCACATAGGGGAGTCTCTCCGCCCCAGGATCCAAATTTACGGTGATGGAATCGATCTCATTGTCATCGAGCCAATTCTTGAATGCCCCGACCATCGTGCTCTTACCGCTTCCGGCGGTACCTACGAAATAGACGTTGCGCATGTTAATCAGACACGTCACACAATACGCATAATTTACATCTTTGGGGTGGGGCCGAACGCCCCTATAAAAATTCAACGCTAAGTTAAATAAATAACAAGAGGTTTACGGTCACCATGCACAAAGATGTAAAAGACCACTCCATCGCTTTCGGATGGGTCGGTATTTCCAGCGTCGCTGTCTTCTTCGCAGGAATCCTTGCCTGCGTCGCAGTAGACCCCGCCTGGAGCTGGACTGCCAGCAGCGATGCTGACAAGTACTACACCTTCGGATGCATCCTCGGAGGAATCCTTGTCGCACTTTACGGTGTCGGCAAGATCCAGTACGGTAAGACCATCGGCTACTGCTTCGCAGGAGTCATGATCGTCCTCGCCGGTATCTGCATTGCTCTCCAGGGTGTCTTCACCGACGAAAGCGTTACCACCGTCTCTAAATTCCTCTTCATCCTCGTTGCGATTTTCAGCCTCATTGCTGCATCCCTTTGCACCATTGAGCAGAACAAAGCCGGAAAGACCCTGTACGTAGGAGCAGTCATGGTTATCGTCCTTACTGCACTCTGCTTCATCGCTTCCGCCGGCGAAAACGACATGATCACTGCAGTCACCGCCTGCGCCCTTGCATGGGTTGCAATCGACGGATGCAGCATCGTTCTCGAAAACATTCTCGGAGGGAAAAACTGATGGACGCTCCTAAATGCGCAAAAATCGGAATGTCTCTTGGATTCCTCGGCGGTATCGCCACCTTCATAGGATTCGCATCCTACGGAAGCCTCAACAACACCCAGACCTTCGTCGACATGGCCTACGTCCTTCTGATCTCGGTCATGTTCTTCGCAGCAGCAGGTGCTTTCAGGCCTGGAACCGCATGGACCGCAAAAGGTGCCACCCTTATGTGCTACCTTACCCTTGCAGTGGTCGTCGCTATCACCGCAACCGGTCTCGGAGACTTCGCCTACGGATTTGTCGAGGCAATCATCGCAATCCTCATGGTTGTCATGTCCTACGACAAAGATACCCAGAAATACATTTCCCAGTAAATCCAAAACCCGGTCCTCGGACCGGGCTACCATTTTTTTTATCTATTACAATTTTTTAGGTAATTCTTAAATTCTTATCCAATCATATGCCTTCGTGGACGAGAAATATACTTTCGCTCTAAGGAAAATTGCCCTTATCGGGGGCATCGACGACTACATTGCAGTCTCTTCGAGAGAGCTCGGAGATGCTCTTGAAATGAGTCAACAGTCCGCATCCAAAAGAATCTTGGAGCTTCTTGATAACGAATACATTGTACGTGATCTCGGAGCAAGGAAACAGAGGATCAAACTCACCCCACTGGGCATCGAGGCCTTGAAAAAGGAGTACAACGAATACAAGAGGATATTCGAACTCACCGGCCATGTCACAGTACACGGTGCTGTCAAAGACGGTATGGGTGAGGGAGGATACTACATCTGCCAGAAAGGCTATGTGGAACAGTTCGAAAAGAAACTCGGATTCAAACCGTTCTCCGGCACCCTCAACGTAGCAATAGACAAAGATGACATAGGAAAACTCGATGTCATCAAGGGAACTTCCGGAATCCCCATAAACGGGTTCACCAGCGAAGGCAGAAGCTTCGGAGAAGTCATCGCGTATAAAGCGAAGATCAAAAACCTGGACTGTGCCATCGTTGTTCCTGCAAGGTCCCATTACGTGGACATCATAGAGATAATCTGCCCTTATCACCTGAGAAGAACTCTCAGCCTCAATACCGACGACAGAGTCGATGTAAAAATATTGATATGAGCCAGAAGGGGTTACTCCCCCTCTGGGTTTTTTAAATCATTTCTTGGAAAGGTACTTCATCACAGAAGTGAAGATCTTCTTACCGTCTCCGTCCTCGGAGGGGTGTCCCCTGGTCCAATCGGCGGCGGTGTAGGCGGTCATGACACGCTCGGGATGAGGCATCATTCCCATAACATTTCCTGCGGGGTTGCAGATACCTGCAATATCCGAAGGGGATCCGTTGGGGTTCCAGGGATATGCGGCCTTCTCACCGGAAGGAGTGACGTATCTGAACACGACCTGGTCGTTCTCCTCAAGCCTGGAAGTGAAGTTGGGGATGTCGCTCATGAGCTTACCCTCTCCGTGTGCGGAAGGGCACATGAGGAGATCGCCTTTACCGATATCGCAGGTGAAGACGCACTTTCCCTTGTTGTCGTTCCTGAGAACGGTGGGGCGGCACTCGAACCTTCCGGAATCGTTGTTGTAAAGTGCTGCAGAAGGCTTGTCTGCCATGACCTCGTCAAGTGCAGGGAGGAGTCCGAGCTCTACAAGGATCTGGAATCCGTTACATACACCGAGGACGGGTTTTCCAGCCTCCACGAAATCCTTCAGGTCCTTGCCGATGCCTGCCTTGATCCTTGCGGCGAAGATTGCACCTGCACGGACATAGTCTCCTGCGGAGAATCCTCCGGGGAAAGCGAGGATGTCGTAATCCTCGAGACTCCTTTTGAGGGAGGGGTCGCACTGTCCGAGCAGCTGTTTGAGGTGGACTTTCTCCGCCTGTGCACCGACCATGGTGAAGGCGTTGGCCATCTCGTCCTCGCAGTTGGTACCTTCGATCCTTACAACACATACTTTGACGTCTTCTGCTTTCATTCCACATCGCCTCCCATGACTTTCCAGACGGGGTCGTTCCATGCGGACCTCAGCTCATCTACGGAAATATCGAGATCGGTTCCCTTGACGACAAGGGACTCCCCTTTGGTGATTCCGATAAGGGTCGCTGCATCTCCCATGATCTCGGTGAACCTGGTCACGTCTGCACCGTCGACCTCGGCGATCCACCTGGATGCACTCTCGGAGAACAGTTTGACGTTGACATCGCCTTCCATGGCGGTAAGGTCGAGCTGGGCTCCGATCTGACCGGAGATACACATCTCGGCGACTGCCACTGCAAGACCTCCGTCGGAACAGTCGTGACAGCTGAGGACGAGTTCCTCGCCCATAGCCTTGAGAAGCCTTCCGGAGACCTCTTTGAGCCTTGCAGGGATGGAATCGGGTACGTCTCCTCCCTTACCACCGAACTTTCTGAAGAGCAAGGATGCACCCATCTCGTCTTTGGTATCTCCGATGACGAAGAGGCAGGAACCTACCTTCTTCATATCGGCAGAGACCGCCTTGCGGACATCGTCAATGAGACCGCAGCAGACGATCATGGGGGTGGGGAGAATGTAGACTCCTCCAGGAGCCTCGTTGTACATACTGACGTTACCGGAGGGTATGGGGATGTTGAGCTCCCTTGCGATATCTCCGAGACCTCTAACGGCCTCTCTGAACTCTCCGAGCCTGTCAGGCTTCTCGGGGTTTCCGAAGTTGAGACAGTCGGTGAACGCATTGGGGACCGCACCGACGGCGACTACGTTCCTGTAGGCCTCGTCGATACATGCCTTTCCTCCTTTGTAGGGGTCGGCACCGGTCATCCAGGGGTTGCATCCCACTGCGGCTGCAAGACCTTTCCACCTTCCGGGGACGGGCATGAGGACGGATGCATCCCCAGGTCCGGTCTTGTTGAGCTTTCCGACCATGGGGTGGAGGACGGTACCTGCACGGACCTCGTGGTCGTACTGCCTGATCGCCCACTCCTTGGAAGCGACGTTAAGATCGGACATGAGTGCTTTCATGACCTCGTTGAGGGCAGGAAGCTCGGGGAAGACCTCATCGGCTTTGGTGGATACCTTGGGAAGCTCGTAGGGCCTGTTGTAGACGGGACCTCCGGTAAGGAACTCGATGTCCATATCGAAGATCATCTCTCCGTCCCAGAACAGACGGGTGTGTCCGGTGTCGGTGGTGACTGCGACAGGGGTTGCGATGATGTCCCACAGGTCGAAGATAGCCATTACCTTGTCTACGTTCTCGGGTTTGACGGTACACATCATCCTCTCCTGGGACTCGGACACCCAGATCTCCCAAGGTGCAAGACCTGCCTCTTTGAGGGGGACCTTGTCGAGGTTGACATCGGCACCGCATCCGAGCTCGATCGCCATCTCACCTACGACGCAGGAGAGTCCTCCTCCACCGAGATCCTTCATTCCGGTAACGAGGTGTTTCTGGGCAAGCTCGAGGCATGCGTGGATGACAGGTTCCTTGGTGATAGGGTCACCGAGCTGGACAGCTCCCCTGGAATCGTCCTCGGAAGTGGAGGTGATGTCCTTGGAAGCGAAGTTGACACCATGGATTCCGTCCCTTCCGGTCCTTCCACCGAAGAGGATCATGATCTCTCCGGGGCCTGCGGCGTAGTTCTTGAGAAGATCGTCCCTTTTCACGATACCGAGGCAACAAACGTTGACGAGACAGTTGCCAGTGTAGCTCTCGTCGAAGAAGAACCCGCCGGTAATAGTGGGGATTCCGATCCTGTTTCCGTAGTCCCTGATTCCGGAGACGACCCCGTTCACAAGATAACGGGGGTGTTTGATTCCCTGGGGGATCTCCTTCTTGGTGTCGATAGGACCGAAGCAGAGGGGATCTGCAAGTCCTATGGGCTGTGCACCCATACAGATGACATCCCTGACGATTCCACCGATACCGGTGGCGGCTCCTCCATAGGGTTCGATAGCGGAGGGGTGGTTGTGGCTCTCCACCCTGAGTGCATAACCGTAGTCGTCATCGAAGACCATGACTCCGGCGTCTCCCCTGGAGAGGATATCCTCACGGTCGATTCCGAAAACGAACTCCTTGAGGATGGATTTGGAACTCTTGTAGCAGCAGTGCTCGCTCCAAGCCTGTCCGAGGGACTGAAGCTCGACATCGGTGGCTTCCCTGCCCTCTTTGATGAAATAGTTCTGAACGGCTTTCATCTCATCGAGAGAAAGACCGAGACTGAGAGCTTCGGAAATACCCTTAAGCTCATCTTCGGACGCGTCCCTGATCCTGATATCACAGAGATCGTAGGGCGCGGTCCTTTTGACCATACGCTCTTCGGCCGACATCTGGTTCATCTCACGGTGACCTTGTAGCTCTGTACGACAGGGTTTGCAAGAAGCTTCTTGCAGTATTCCTCACCTGCGGCGAGAGCCTCGTTCTCGGGAAGATCGAGTTCGATCTCGAACATCTTGACGGACTTTACCGACTTGATGCCACCGAATCCCAAAGATTCCAAGGTTTTCTTGGTGTTAGATCCCTCAGGGTCAGCGACCCCTTTCTTAAGTTCGATCCTAATGTCGATTATTGCCATTGCCTATGCGTACGCGTGCGCGTTATATAATATAAGGGGAAATGGAAGTCCGCCGAGGAAAAAGCCCCCGGACGGACGGTTAACAGATTTAGAGTGCCCTCTTGCGGGCGAAAACGAGGTAACCCGTATGACCCAGCATCTCGAACGAAGGCCTTACTCCTCCGGGATGGACGTCCATTCCACGTCTCATGATCTCCATGGCGCGGATATCGGTGAATCCCCTTTCCTTAAGACCGTTGAAGGCGTTCTCAAGCTGGTTTGCGTTAGGCATATAGCAGCAGATGCGTCCGCCGTTCTTCAGGTGGGGGACGAGGTTGTCAAGGGCGTTCTCCACATCGGGCATATCGGTGGTGATGACGTCTGCGTCATCGAACTCCACGGACACCTCCTTCGCATCCCCGATCTGGTACGACCAATACTGGTCAAGACCGGTACGTTTCACATTCTTCAGAGCCTTCTCCGCATTCTGTTCTTTCAGTTCTACAGTGTGGACATTGCCGGTAGGCGCTACGGCGTTGAGGAGTGCAGTGGTAAGTCCTCCGGAACCGGCTCCGACCTCGATGACCCTGCTTCCAGACCTTACATCGCATTCCATGAGTATGGCACATGCATCTTTAGGGGTGATGATCTGGGCTCCCCGGTCAAGGGAACCGATAAGGTCTATAACGGTAGGGCGGAAGACGTTGAACCTCTTGCCGACGATCTCCACTACATCTCCATCATCGAGACCCTCGAAACGCTTCCCGTCGATGGCCCCCATTCCTCCCACTTTGACCATGGCGAACTGTAGCCTGAACCAGATACGTTTTCCATCTTCACCCTGGAGGTAAAGGTATTCTCCTTCCTTGAACGACATGGTGAGTCCATTGCAGAACGGAATATAAGGATAGGTGGAAAAACGGATCCCCGACATGACGTATGGGCTAGTATTATATCCCGATGAGGGAATGTACAAAACGGATACTATGGAATCCTTCGTTCTCGTGTTGACGATCCTCATTGTGATCGTTATAGTGGTCTTAGCCACCAGTGGAATTAAGATCGTCCAACCATACGAACAAGCCGTGTATATGAGGCTTGGAAAATTCGTACGTGTTCTCGATCAAGGTCTTAACATCGTAACTCCCCTCATCAACCAAGTAGTCAAGATCGACCTCCGTACCGAGGTCATGGACGTCCCCAAACAGGAGGTCATCACCAAAGACAACTCCCCCGTGTTCGTGGACGCCATCATCTACATCAAGGTCACCGACCCCAAAAACGCGTTCTTCGAGGTCACCAACTACCGTCTCGCGACCGTAAACCTCGCCCAGACCACTCTCCGTTCTGTCATCGGACAGATGGAACTGGACGAGATCCTTTCCAGCAGAGAGAACATCAACATACAGCTGAGGGACATCCTCGACGAGAACACCGACAAATGGGGTGTCAGGGTCGAGAACGTCGAGATCAAGGAGGTCGACCCTGCACGCAAGGTCAAGGAATCCATGGAGGAACAGACCTCCGCCGAAAGGAAGAGACGTGCTGCGATCCTCGAAGCGGACGGTCTCAAAAGGTCCGCCATCATGGAGGCCGAAGGAAAGAAGAAATCCAAGATCCTCGAAGCCGAAGGTAACAGGCAGTCTATGATCCTCGAAGCGGAGGGTAAAAGACTTGCCACCATCCTCGAGGCACAGGGAGAGGCACAGAAGCTCCGTATCCTTTCCGTCGGTGCCGCGGCCATGGATTCCAAGGCGATGTCGATCGTATCGATGGACACATTGAAATCTGTCAGCGACGGACAGTCTTCCAAGATCTACTTCCCCCTGGAGCTCACCAAACTCGTGGATGGGGTCTCGGAATACATGGGTGCCACCAAGAAGGTGGCTGACAGAGAGGTCTCCGATGTGGAGTCCGTTAAAGCCGCCGTAGGAAACCCCGACGATGTCCTCGGACCCATACCCACTCCTGAATCTATCGCATTGGAAACCGCCGCATACCAAGAAGATGTGGAGAAGGAACTGAACGAGAGCGAGCTCATAACCGAGAAAAAGGCCTGAACATGGAAACGATGTACATCGCAATGGCACTCGTGGTGTTCGGCCTCATATTGGTATTGGCCGAGGCCACGATGCCCGGAGGATATCTCCTCATCCCCGGAATAGACATGCTGGTCATCGGAGCATATGCTATCCTGTTCCCCGATTACCTGTACACCTGGGTAACCCCCGTGGTTGCGGCAGTGCTCACGGTCCCCGTTGTCATAGGGACCCTGATGCTCTATCGGAGACTCGGCAAAACCGAACCGCCCTCTACTACCGTGACCGGTTCCCTCATAGGGAAGACCGGAAAGGTCACCGTGGACACCGTCCCCGGCAACATCAAAGGGAAAGTGAAGATCGGTTCGGACGTGTGGAGTGCCAGCTCCGACGTCCTTCTCCCTGTCGGTACCGAAGTGGTTGTGGACTCTGCAGAAGGTGTCCACGTCCACGTGAAAAAACTCTGAACTAGACAGGGCGGGACCTGCCCGCTCTGTCACAAACCATTGATTTTCAGGCATTCGCCCAATGACCCAGTATCTGTAGGTAATAATCAATACAGATGGTAAAGAGACCGTTCGGAACCCCCGATATCCCTACACAGCATATCGGAAACGATGACGATGAACATTATCCACAGCACCGTATTGCGGACCACTATCATCGTGAGTACTAACGGTTGGGAATATCCGAATGTCCACCCGAAGTAGATGTACATCAGAGACAGGACCAATACCGTGATACATCCTATACCCGCAATGTTCTCCCGCTTCCTGTCACCCCTGCAATAGATCAATATGGCCGCCAATGGAAGAAGCCATAACAGGTACTGCGTAGAGAACACACGATGGACCAGCAACATACCCAGTATCACGAATACTAAACATTTCACGAGTTTACTGCACCGCCCATCCACTGCACATGGTGCCGAAAGATACTTCCAAATGACAAGGTACGATATGGCCATCGACGTATACAGAACCAAATTCCATGAATCCTGCAACAGATCACATAACGGACTCACAACGATGTGGGTGTATGCCTCGAACTCGATCGCCGTGTCCATCAGTCCCAATGTCCCTAACAGATTGGCGAGAACACCTATCGTACTTTCCACCTGGAATCCCCTCTCAGTCTGATCGAACAACTGGTTCAGGAATATCTCGGGAGACAATGCCGATGCAAGGATGGAACAGATCACAAAAGCCGATACGGTCAAGACGGCAAGACACCATGCTCCACTTTTCCTCACATCCCTGTCTTCGGAAGTGAACTGGAACAGAAGCAACACAGGGATCAAAAATACGGGATAGACCTTGATCAACGTCCCCACGACAAGGAACAGGTAGCAAGCGGAATATCTCTTTTCGAAAAACAGATACAACGCCGAGAGGACCGTGACCACAACAATTATGTCGAACTTCTTTACGGACTCCTCGAAGTATATCATCGTAAGGACGAAGTACAACAACCCCACCGATCTGGAATCCAACCCCATGCGATCGGATATCTTCATCGTCAATGCAATGGAGATCAAGGTAAAGACGAGGATCTCCAATGAAAAGACAACAAAGAAACCTTCCACGCTTTCGGAAAGAAACCCAGGCAACGCAAGTATCGGTAACGACAGTGGAGGATAGGGATAGTTGAAATCGATATACGGTAACTCTCCATGTTCCAGTAACTCCCATTTACGATGGAACACTGCTACATCTTCCAAGAACTCGGGAGTCGGATCGGAAAACAGGAGTATACATCCATAGAACACCAGTAAGGCGATGCTGAAAAACAGCAGAAGCTGTCGATGCGAATATCTCGTCAAAGCATCGCGAAGCATAGATGTTGCCCGGGCCTTTCGACCCGGGTTTGTTTATTGTGGTTTCAAAGGGTACGTGCAGCGTAGGCAGGCTTTGCTCCGTCCTTACCGCAGACGGAACACTTGCCGGACCATTCCTCGGGCCTGTAAGGGGTACCGAGGATCTTGATGTCGTATTTGTCCTCGAACTTGTGACCGCATTCGGGACATCCGCACCATCCGAGCCTGACGATCCTTCCCTCGGGGATAGAATCGCATTTCTCCATGTCAGGAACGTCGTCGATGAATCCTTCCTGTTTCTTGACGGCCTCTGCGAGCATGTTCTGTGCGACGGTATCGAGGACGATCTTTGTTCCAGCAACAAGGGAATCCATTGCGATGGTTCCCTTCTCGCCGTTGTCCCTCCTTGCAAAGGTGACGACCCCGTTCTCGATATCCTTTCCACCGATCTCGAAGCGGACAGGGACACCTTTGATCTCCCAGTCAAAGAACTTGCTTCCAGGACGGTCGTTACGATCATCGACCTTTACACGGATTCCAGCGGCCTTGAGCTCTTTTGCAACGGCGTTGCAGACGGTCATGACCTTCTCCTCGTTGTCCTTCTTGAAGATGGGAACGATGACGATCTGGAAAGGTGCGATCGCAGGGGGAAGCCTGAGACCGGTATCGTCTGCGTGAACTCCGATGACCGCACCGAGGAGACGCTCGGTCATACCTAGGGTGGTCTGGTGAGCGTACTTGTGCTCTCCACCCTCTGCCTCGTAGGTGATGTTGTAGGGCTTGGAGAAATTGGTGCTGTAGTAGTGGGCGGAACCGATCTGGAGGGTCCTTCCGTTAGGCATGACGGTATCGATACCGACGGTGTAGTATGCTCCAGGGAACTTGTCCCAATCGGTACGGATCAGGAGAGAGTAGGGGAGGCAGAGGTCGTGGCAGACCGCATCGACGATCTCGACGTCCTCGGCGACCTGTTTCTCGGCGTCTTCCTGGTCAACGTGGCAGGTGTGGGACTCGAAGAAGTGGATCTCCCTGACCCTCATGAAGGCACGGGTCTGTTTGGTCTCATACCTGAAGGTGTTGACGATCTGGTAGGTCTTGAGGGGAAGGTCCTGGTGGGATCTGACCCAAAGGGAGAACATGGGGTACATCGCGGTCTCGGAGGTAGGCCTGAGGACGAGCCTGACATCGAGCTCGTTGAGTCCCGCATGGGTGACCCAGTAAACTTCCTCGTCGAATCCTTTGATGTGGTCTTTCTCTTTCTTGAACTCGGACTCGGGGATAAGAAGAGGGAAACATACCTCATCATGGTCGGTTGCTTCCATCTCTCTGCGGATGAAGGAATCGATCTGGCTCATGATCTTCCATCCGTAGGGGGTCCATACGTTCATTCCTTTGATGGGGTACCTCTTATCGCAAAGACTTGCCTTGTCGACGGTCTCGTTGTACCACTCGCCGAAATCCTGCTCTTTGGTAGGCATGTTTACCACTTTCCTGCTATTGCGTCTTTGATAGCCTCTGCGACCACTCCGGCGACGGAGATGTGGGAGACACTGCTGTTCAAAGTGTTACAGCTGAGAATGGAATCGACGGGGGAACCAGCGAACCTCTCGAGGGCGTTGTTGACAAAGACACCGTGGGTGCATGCGACGGAGACCTTGGAAGCCCCTGCCTCTTTGAGGGCGGCGGTGGCTGCGATGATGGTTCCACCGGTAGAGATCATATCGTCGACGATAAGGACGGATTTTCCTTTGACGTCCATAGTGGCGGGTTTGATACGGACCTCGGTTCCGGAAAGACGGGTCTTCTCGAGATGGTCGTGGGGGAGACCCATGCAGTCTCCGACGATCTTCGCACGACCTGCGGCACCTATGTCGGGAGAAAGGACCATGTCGATTCCCCTGGTCTTGAAGTACTCGGCGATGACGGGGGCGGCCTTGACGTCCTTGTGGGGGTGGGTGAAGTGGTCGAGGGTGCTCTCCTTGTGGAGGTCGATGGTGATGACCCTGTCGCAGTCCATGTCAAGGTGCTTGCACATGATCTTGGCGGACTCGGGCTCTCCGGGTTTGAAGACACGGTCCTGCCTGGCGTATCCGAAGTAGGGGATGACGAGGGTGATCGATTTGGCACCGAGCTTTTTGACGGCATCCTGGAGAAGGAGCATCTCGATGAGCTTGTTGTCAGGGAAGGTATTCTGAACGATTACAACGTCGTCATCGAGTTTCTCTACATCGATACGGGTGTAACATTCGCCGTCAGGGAACGCAGTGGTGGATGCCTGGATGATCTCGCAACCGAGCGCGGATGCAAGCTCTTTGGCAAGGTCCATCGATGCGGAGCCGCCTATTACTATCATGACTTACTCTAATATGCGCTCCTTTAAGTAAATACTGGCTAGCGAAACATAAACGTTTTTCGAAGATTGCTACCTGGAATCGATGCATATGGCCTATGCCGTTATTGTCATATATCTGCTGGCTCAACATTTTTCCGGATACGACAGACTCCCACGGGTCAGGAGATAGAAGACCGGCGTATCGCACAACGCGATCAACCATTTCACCGCTATCTGACTTCCGACCATCACAGGTATGTCCACTCCCGTACCGCCGAACGCGATGAGTATGAACAACACGGAATCGACCGACTGCGAAGCGAACGTGGATACGTTGTTCCTTAACCATTTCATACCGAGATGGGCGTTCCTGAGCCTGTGGAACACTACGACGTCGCACGACTGGGAACATACGAACCCGACCAACGATGCGAACACCACCCTCGACGTGGAACCGAGTATATCCCTGAACTCCGGATCCACATCGACCATGAACGAAGCGGGTGGGAGATATATCGCTATCTGTATCATCGTCAGAGACAGGACCTGACAGACTATCCCCACATAGACGACGTTCTGAGCAGGCTTCTTTCCCCACATCTCCCCGATCACGTCGGTCACAAGGAACGTGACAGGGTATGCAACTACCGAGGCGGGAACTTGGAAAGGACCTAACTGAACGACCTTTGCGGCAAGCATGTTGGAGGTCACCAACGCCGTGACGAATATCGCGGCCATGGCCATCAGATTGAAGTCGTTCCGTTTCATCCCCCACCGAAACCCAAAGATGACAGATAATCTTATTGGGTGTTCGCTGTACGGATATGAATCCAGACAATGTTCTTTAATCGGAAGACCCAATCGGTGTCCCATGCAGAACGTGATCACGGACGAGAAGATCGACAGATACCTCTCGATCACCAAAAGAGCCTTGGACAAACTGAAGATCGCGGCCCCAGACCGTTCTTTCAACAAGAGGCTCGCCGACAGTTTCCTAGAGATGGCCACTTCCTACTACAACGATGCCAAACACTTCAGGGAGTCCGGAGATCTGGTGACCGCCTTCGCATCGGTCAATTATGCCCACGGATGGCTCGACTGCGGTGCAAGGATCGGTCTTTTCGATGTAGGTGGCGACGATCAGCTGTTCACTCTTTACGAATGAGATACGGGCCCATATCGGTGGATGAACAAGACACCACTTCCACGTCTCCACCGATGACCTCTTCCAATACGTCCACAGGTGCATCGGAGAACACACTGTTCCCGAGCATGCACATCCCCACCCGGGCCCCTTTCTCCTTGGAATTACGGATAACCGATTCGACTTCATCGGAACGTACCCCCGCTTCCATTGAAAACACATCGGATAATGCGAACAGGGATTCCAACGAAGGATCGCCGACGAACGAATCCACCGCCCTTTTTCCGGCATCCACTATCGCGGCATATCTTTCGGGAATGCCGAGGATATTACCCGTCCTCATCTTGGGACCGAGAACGGCCAATGAAAGCCTCGGGAACGATATGTCCGTACCTACGACCTTCCCATAAGGCGGAAGACCCTGCACGACCCTTACAGGCTGATGGACGAGGCATGTAAGGGCGGATACGTCCCCCAATCCTCCGCCGCCTGCGATCTCCGCCCTATGGGCATACCCGTAGACCTCCTGCATGTCCGAGCCTGTATACTCGGAAGCGCAGAGAGCCAATGCGATCGCTCCTGCGGCGCTCATACCGAAACCCTCGCTGCAAGGGAGGTCGTTATCTATGGTCACATCGAAACCTCTCCCTGGAAGCATCTGCTCCAAGACCGACCTTGACACGGACGCATCGGTATCCACACCGTCCATGATGAAACGCACCTTGTCGTCGGAACGTTCCTCGAGGGTCACATATGCACCCAAGGAAGTACGTATGCCCGCACCGCGGGAACCCCTTGAAAGAGGATCGTCTTCTACGGAACCTGCAGGTTGGAAAAAGCAGGTTATGTGCCCCGGGCAGAATGCGGTAGGCATGTCAGTTGAGCCCCGACATAAGGTCCACGATCTTCTCCGCGACCTCGTCCTTGGTCCCGTCCATATCCACGACATCGTCGGAAGTGACGAACATGGCGGAGACGGAACCCTTTCCCGCAGCGGAGATGTCATCTGCGATCACAGCGGAAAGACCGTAGCTTCCGATGCGGTCCCTCGCTTTTGCGATCAGGGATTCACGGTCGAGGCCTGATTCCGCCTTGTAACCTATTGTGACGGGACAGACCTTGGAAATAGAGGGGAGGACCTTCTCGACAGGGACCAGACGAAGTTCCAGATCCAAGTCACTGGGTATCTTACCGTCGACTTTGTTTTCAGGTGTGAAATCGGCAAGGGCGGCAGGAACGATCACGATATCGTGGTCGATGGATGAGACCATTGCAAGAAGGTCTGCGACCGATCCGAAACGTTTTACAGGAATGTACGAAGGCAACGGAACATCGCATCCGCCCATCCAAAGGTCCACGTCTGCACCTTCGCGGAACATGGCTTTTGCAAGAGAAACTGCGGTACGTCCTGAGGAACGGTTGGTTATTATCCTCATCGAATCGATAGGCTCCTCGCTTCTGCCTCCGATCACCAGAACCTTCTTTCCTTCCAGTTTCCGTTCGGAAAGGACCCTGTACACGTTCTCTACGACCTCGGTCATGGATGCGGCCTTGGCCCTGTTCTCCTCCATGTGGGGGCCTATGACATACACACCCGCATCCTCTAGGGCCTTGA
>JAKSHW010000045.1 GCA_024399195.1 archaeon
CAGTCCGGTAAGAAATACATCATGGTCGACCGTGACGATACGCTCTGTGCCGATGGGCCGTATTGTTCCGATCCCAAGAACATGCATTCCTTCCCGGATGTCCCTGCTTCCATCAAAAGACTGAACGATGCAGGCTATGAGGTCATAATGATCACCAACCAGTCCGGTATCGGACGTGGTTACTTCACTTTGGAACAGCTCAATGCCGTCAATGCGGAACTTCTCAGGCAGATCGAGGCCGAAGGAGGGAAGATCAAGGATATCTTCTATTGTCCCCACACTCCCGACGAGAAGTGTGGGTGCCGTAAACCCGAGATCGGACTGGGACTTCAGGCCATTGCGAAATACGGTTTCGATCCCAAGGAAAGTTGGATGATCGGAGACAAGGACAAGGATGTGCAGTTCGGGGAGCGCCTCGGTGCACGTGCGATAATGGTCGGTCCAGAAAAGTCGTTCTCACAGGCGGTCGACGAGATACTGGGAACGAAGTAACGGTCGTTCCAAGTCGTTACATTTTCACAAATTGCAAGTTTTATATCTCATGTTACTGTTGCCAGACTGACGTGAGACACATGTTTGTTATCTCCCTGATAGTCAAGAACGAGTTCGGTGTTATGCAGAGGGTTATGGGTGAATTCACCCGTAACAAGATCAATGTAGAGACCATCGTCGTAGGAAAATGCGAACAGCCTGGAAAGTCCAGGATGGTTCTTTCTGTAATCGACGAAAACGAGGCCGCCCTTGCTATCGGAAGGCTTCAAAAACTTCAGGACGTCTATGATGCAGAGCTCATCCCCGAGTCGGGTCAGTCTGCATATGCTCTTATTTCCACATCCAATGGAAACGTCGGTGTCGTCGGAGGATCGGACCAGGTCGAGGAGATCATTGCCCGTTCCAAGCCCGAAAAGTACGTCAAAGCTCTGAATGCGCTCTGAACATTCACTGAGAGGGAATTATAATGGAAAAATGTGAAATGATTTGGCTTGATGGTAAACTCGTCAAATGGGACGAGGCCAGAGTACATGTCCTTGCACACGCCCTTAACTACGGTACCGGTGTGTTCGAGGGTATCAGGGTATACCAGACCCCCAAGGGACCTGCAATCTTCAGGCTCAAGGACCACGTAAGGAGGCTCGTCGACGGTTGCAAGCTCATGGGCTTCGACATGGTCTTCGGTGGCAAAGAGTACGATCTCGAGGGCATCTGCGAGGCCATCAAAGAGGCAGTGAGGGCCAACCCCAAGGCGGACTACGTCAAACCCTGTGTCTTCCTCAGCGGAGAAGAGGTCGGACTCAACCCCGTCGGCGTCCCCTCTTCGCTCGCCATCACCTGCATCTACATGGGCGCATACCTCGGAAAGGGAGCAGCCGCAGGAACCAAGCTCATCACCTCCTCCTGGCAGAGGCCCGACTATCTCTGCGGACCCGCAGGTGCCAAGGTCAACGGTTCCTACGTCGCATCCTGCCTTGCAAAGAGGGAGGCTATCCGCCAGGGCGCGGGAGAGGCCGTCATGCTGAACAAAGAAGGACATGTCGCAGAGTGCTCCGGAGAGAACATCTTCATGTACAAGTTCGGTAAGATCTTCACCCCCTCCACCGCAGAGGGAATCCTCGAGGGTATCACCAGGGCATCCATCATCCAGGTCGCAAGGGACATCGGTTACACCGTCGTCGAGACCCCCGTCACCAGGTTCCAGCTCACCACCGCCGACGAGGTGTGGATGACCGGTACCGCCGCCGAGATCGCACCCGTCACCTCCATCGACGGACGCCAGGTCGGAAACGGAACCCCCGGAGAGGTCTCCGCGAAGATCCACGCAAAGTTCCATGAGATCGTAGAGGGCAAAGACCCCGCATACGACGCATGGCTCGACTACGTCAACTGAGTTTTAAACATTCAAAGGGGCCCAAAGCCCCTTCTTTTCATTATTTTGGGGACAGGCCCCTGATGCAAAAAAAGAGTACTGGGTCATTGAAATCCAGACCCAGTTTTAATGTTCATTTCTTCTCTTTGGGATACATCGCATAGTAGTCGATGTGATACATCTTCGCAAGGAATTTCGCGATGAACTTTCCGAATCCCCAAAGCTGGTGGACGGTCATTATGGGGACCTTGGGGTTGAGATGCGATTCACCCTCCGCACGCAGTCCGAACTCGTACCTTACGTAACTGACTTTGAGTTTTTCAGGAGCGTACTTCAGAAGGTCCATGAGGACTTTCCAACCCTGTATCTCGAAATTGTCCCAGTTAGACTGGATCTCGGGCCTGAACTTATCGCACCTGAGTCCGAAAAGACCGCTCATCATGTCTTTGGTGGTCTGAACCCCGTGGAATTTCATGTTGATCTTGCAGAAGAGTTCGAAGGCCTCGGAACCGAACGCCCTTTTGAATCCCATGGACATTCTGCTGTTCCTGCGCCCTACACAAAGGTCCGCTCCCTTTTCGAGTTCGTCATAGATGCCCTGAAGGGTCGCTATAGGGTGCTGGAAGTCACAGTCCATGCAGATGGCGTAGTCGGTCTCGGCGATCTCGAAACCCTGGAGAACGGATGCTCCAAGACCTCTGTCCTCAGGTTTCCTTACGAACACCTTGGTCAAGGGATCGTTGAGTTCGTCGATGAGTTCCTTTCCCCTGTCAGTGGAGTTATCGTCCATGAAAAGGATGCGGAACTCGGGGTAAGCCTCCCTGATTGCCTTAGCTATGTTTACGATGTTCTTTTCCTCGTTGTAAGTAGGAATTACGATTGTGCAGGTGCTTACCATGTCTTACCCTAAGCAGGGTTAGTCGGATATACTAAAAAGGCTCTTCGTTACATGCCAGGTTCAGACCCCACATGTGTACCTTAAGGCCATGTCTCAGGAGTCCAATCCTTTCTTTTTCTTCATGAAGAATGAGACGAATGCACTGAGGCCTATCACTACGAATACCATGACGAGGCTCACCTGTCCGGCCACTTCGGAACTGAAATAGTTGTAAAATACGTTGCTGAGCAGCATCAGTATTCCGTATTTGATGACACAACCTAATACAATGAACGAGAAACTTTTTTTGACGTTCCAGTTGGAAAGGGCTATGAACGCACCTGCGAATGGAAGCATAGGCGCCACACGGTTCAACAGTAACAGTCTTTCATCGCTCATTATCAGGAAATTCGTGTATTTGTTGGCGACGGATTCTATTTTCTTCGGGACTCTGATATGTTTCACCACATAGTATAGGGCGTAGATCCCTATGATCTCGGCAAGGATCGCCATGAGGAGGAGTTCGCACCCGAAGACCATCGGTTCACGGTATTTTGCACCGCCCATGAACCCGATTATGAAGAACAGTTCGGGAAGGGTGGGAATCACAAGGGCATCTAGGAGAAAAATCAGGAAAATACATAGGAGAAGGCCGATCTCACCCTCATTTCCGAACAGGTTGTATATCCAACTACCTATGTCCATCTTAATCCTCTCAGTCCCAGATAGTTAGGTAGGATATAATGACATACCCAGAGCCTACGGATTACACGATTCCTCCAACAGTTGATAGATGTCGATGGTTTTCCGATAATACGGAAGTGTGCATCATCCTAGCAAACTAGAAATATTCCCCACGGAGAATAAGGGGAGGTTACCATGTCCGACTTGGAAATAACCGTTGGCGTTTGTGCGTACAACGAAGCCAAAATCATCGAAACGGCGATACGTTCTGTATATTCTCAGGTGTTAGAGGGTATTGTGATAAAGGAGGTTTTGGTGGTTTCAAGTGGAAGTACCGACGGTACGGACGAGATCGTCATCGGTCTCTCCAAGGAATTCCCCTCTCTCAGGCTGTACAGGCAGGAGAAGAAGGAGGGAAAGAACTCCGCCATCAACTGTTATCTTGACAATAAGGTCTGCGATCTCGTCGTCATGTTGAACGCGGACAACGCTTTCGGGACCAACGATTCCCTTCAGAAGCTCGTCGAGCCTTTCCGTGACCCCAAGGTAGGTATCACAGGCGGACATCCCGTCCCTACGAACGATACTTCCGATATTGTCGGATTCGCCGTCAACATGATGTGGAGCATGCACCACCATCTCGCTCTGGAACACCCTAAACTCGGTGAGATCATTGCCTTCAGAGACATCGGAACCCGTCTGCCTTTGGATAAACAGTCCGATGAGGACATCATCAGGATGGAGATCGAAAAGGCGGGATACACCTGCATATATGTGGGGGACTGCATAATCCGCAACAGGGGACCTGAGACCTTTTCCGATTTCCAGGAACAGAGGGTCCGTGTCAATGCGGGGGAATGCAGGATGAAGAAGGATTTCGATTACAATATCCCGACCTGGAACAAGAAATACCTTATCAGGGCCATGTTGGCATGCACTCGCGACCTCGGTTTCCATCCCATCAAAATGATCCGCGTCGCCAGATGGGAGATAAAATTCAGGAAGATGGCCCAAGAATATGTCGATTCTGGAAAACCGGATCTCAACAATTGGATCAGGGTCGAATCCACAAAGAAGTTGTGAACCATGACCTTCGATATCAGGAAGATTGGGGATCGGCTCTTCAATGGTGAACATGGGGAGCTTGTACGTTACATAATCGTAGGCCTTCTCAATGTATTGATCACCTGGGTCGCCTATGCGGTGTTTGTCACCGTTTCCATCGCTCCTTGGATAAGCAATGCCTTATCTTGGATCGTAGGGGTTGCCGTCGCATTCCTGATGAACAAGGTATACGTCTTCCAGAGCTCCTCTACCGATTTCAAGACGGTAAGGAAGGAAGTGACATCGTTCTTCTTCGGAAGGATCCTGACCGGAGCCCTTGCATTGGTGGGTTTTCCCCTCCTCTACAATGCAGGGTTGGACTTCGCGTTCCTGGGGGTCGACGGATTCCTCGCAAAGGTCATAACCTCCGGACTGGAGATAGCTCTGAACTATGTTCTGAGTAAATATGTGGTGTTCAATTCGGATTCCGAATGAAGGTCAGTCCACGCCCAGGTATCTTCCGATATACCTTTTGACGAACCCTGGGAAATAATCCAGGATCATCGTCTTCTCTTCCTTATCGAACATGACTTTGAGACTTGCCACCACGTAGACCATGAACCCGATGAAGAACGAGGACAGCACCGCCAACCAGCTCATGGGCATTGTGAAGTACATGTTCAGAACGTACATGATTGTGACCGTGACAAGGAAAAGGACGTGACTGTACACCAGAGGTATGTAGTAGCAACGGAGTTTCTGACCGGTTATCCTTGCCGCATATATGGGGTAGAACCCCACTTTGATCATAAGCATGGATATGACCCAGCACATGGATATTCCGATCAGTCCCAGGTCTGTGAAGTTCAGTGACAGGAACGTGATGGCCACGTTGAACAACCCTATCACCAAGGTTATCTTGGCCACGGTCTCCATTTTGAGATAGACCAGAGGCACGTTCATCAAGACCCTTACAGTAGTGACCGCCACCTGTACAGGCAACATGACCATAAGCAGGTCGTAAATGGCCTCGTATCCGTCTCCCAACCACAGTCCGATGATCTGTTCCATGAACACAAGGATGAACGCTATAGGGAACACCATGACGAGCCCTACGAACTTGGTGAACAGGTTCACAACCTTCACCAGACCCTCGTAGTCCTCCTCTGCGTATTTACGGTAGGCCAATGGGACGAACACCACGGTTATGGAGGTCGTGGCGGTGTTGATCATGGAGATCATGTTGGCCACGATGGAGAATTCGCCTTGGCTTTCCGCACCGAGGTAGATGTTGCTCAGTACAAGCGAGGCCTGGATGAACATCAGTATTCCGAGCTCGCTCACAGTGGTCCACAGTCCCAGTGCCCCCATGTCTTTCATGTGTTCGGGGGAATAGGACCTTCTAGAGAGTCTGATGTCGGGGCAGATCCTACGTTTCCATAGGAACATCATTACCAGCATCACAGTGGTTGCGACCACATAGGACATCCCTATGGACCAGAGGGACGGTCCGAACAGGAAGAACCATGCAAGGACTATGCCTACCTGTAGGACGATGTACACGGTCTTGCTGATATAGGTGGCATACAGACGGTTGTATCCTACGAATACGCTGTCCATACCTGCACTGTATGACATCGCAAGGGATGAGAGAAGCACCATCACGAAGAACGTCTGCACCTCGAAAAACGCAGTGTCCCCTACCTGGAATATGTAGGGGGACAGGATGGAGACCAGGATACAGATGGGGGTGGCCATCAGGATTATCCTTAGAAGACCTATCGATGCGGTGGAATAGTTCCTGTTAGCCTCATCGAACTCCCCATGCTGTATGGATACCGCTATGAACCTTGCGAACGCATCTCCCAGCGAATCCGTCACGGCGAGGATGTACGCCACGATGGATGTCGCCAAGGGTATGATCGCATAGGCCGCGAGACCGAGGCTGTCGATATAGTACGGCACCATCAGGAACCCGAACAGCGCCATCAACAGGGTGCGGACGATATTGGTGAGCATGTTGATGGACACTTTACTGTTGAACTTCTGTTCTGACGAGTTCTCTGCGGGTGTCGTGTTCTCGGTCATCGTATCAGGTCTGGTAGGTTCAATCGGTCTTTCCGGTCCGGGCCTTTCTTTCACGGAGCGTTCTGATCAACGGGAGGTACATCATCACGAATATGAGTCCTACGCCGAGGTACTGCAAGGCCCCTCCCACGACATAGTGGATGTTCCAGAAGGTGATCCCATTGGCGCCGGTGTTCTCCGCCTTGAACAGTTCGAGGAGTCCGTTCACATCCATAAGGCCCCACCATTCGGCCACGGGCAACACCATCGTAGTGGTGGTCACCAGGACGGTGATGGCCGAACCTACCGCAAGCACTTTCCAACAGAGCATGAACCTGTGATCTATCGCGGTCACATAGTACGCGAGAAGAGGCACGAGGGTCACGATATACTGTGTCGTGGGAGGGTACATGAGGGACAGGGTGATCGTGATGAGGGCGTATTTCATAAGGTCCTTCTCGAGATCCGTCTCGGTAGACCTTATGTGCTGCCTTGTGACGAACAGTATCGCTATCGCGATGAAGATGTAACAGATCACGCGGGAGTTGTTGATGAACGTGTCAAGAGGGGACGTGGGTCCGCCTGCACCGTCGACACGGTCGGTGAGGAAATGGAAACATTCCATGAGGTTTCCGTCTATGATCTGGGGAAGGAAGATCAGTATGGCGGTGATCAGTACTCCTGCGAAGGCCATGAGCATCTGTTTGAACGCCTCTCCTTTCTCGGTGTATTTTTTGAATATGTATACCAGAAGTGCCAGTCCCATGAATATGGGGAAGAACTTGGTCAGAATGGACATGGAGAAGCACATTCCTGCAAGGAACATCCTCTCCTTGAATACCAGAAGCAGAGTGAGCATCATGAACATCGCGGAGATCGAATCGGGCATTCCGATGATCCCTGCGGAACCGAGGACCACGGGGCACAGGTAGGCGAGACCGAAGGCGATGATCGATCTCTTCCTGTCGCCTGTGTGTTCCATCACCAGAAGGTATGTGAAATAGGCGGTCAGGGTATCCACGAACACGAGCGGGATCTTTGTGAAGTAGTTGAACGCGGGCGAGGTCACGGTAGCCGTGAGCTGATGTCCGCTTCCCTCGAGGATCATCGCATCGGGGATGACCACAGCGTAGAATCCCAGATCGAGGAACATGTTGTCTATCGCGTTCATCAGACCGAGGACATATCCCCAGACGGGGGTGTAGAAGTACCCGTACATCTCGTAGAGTCCTGCCCCCACATCGATGTTACGTACCACCAATGCCCAATAGTCGGAGTCGTAGATGTATGCGAAAGGCATGATCAGGAACCTTACCAGCACACCGATGACGACCAGGACCAGCAACGGATGGGACATGTTCCAGAAACGGGTTTTGATACCGTCAACGAACTCGCTCATCGTGCATCACCTTTCCTTGGGTCACGAAGATCCCTCCGAAGTAGACGTACAGATAGGGGTCGTCACAGGATACGGGGATCGTCCTTTCCACGGTCTTACGGGTGACATCCCCGTTGCTGATGCTTTCGACCACGGTCTTCCCGGTGATTCCCGACGCTATGGTCTGGCACAGGTCGTCGCGTTGTTCCATGTTGTTTATCCCTCCGACGATGCAGATGGACCCTTTTCCGATGGAAACGATGGATACGGTGGCATGACCGTTCTGTACGAACCCTGCCTGGATACCGTCCATTCCATTGATGTTCAGACCGAATTTGGTGTTTCCGCACCTAAGTGCCAGTGCCTTGAAAAGCATATTGTCTACCACCTCGGTGGACACATATTCGGTGGGTCTTTCATACGAGGTGTTGAGCACACCGTCCTTTCCGAAAAACAAGGTCTGGTTCCCGTCGACCTTATGGAGTCCGTCGGAATCCTTGTATATCTTCCCTATCTCGGAGCCTGCCCAGTAGAGGCTGCCTCCGTTCCTTATCCATTTCATCAGAAGGTCGTCCGATCCGCCGGAATACACCGTGGACGGAAGGGAGAAGGAGGATACGAGAAGTCCCAGTTTCGAGGGGGATTCAACGGTCTCCTTCAGGATGTCTGCAAGTCCCTCGTCGTCCACCGTGCTGACATCGCGGAACCCACGCACTTTGAGGGAGAGGGCGATCTCTTCTGCGAAGCTCTTCTGGTCGGCGTACGACGGGAATGCACGGTCCCCTGAGATCGAACAGGCTTCGGAATAGAACCTGTCGTAGTCTGGGTCTGTATAGATATAGAGTCTCTCGGGAGGGACCGATCCGTTGTTATCGAACAATACCGCGGTATACCAGTCTGAACCGGTGGACTTGAGGGTCAACGTCACGTTGTTGCCGTTCCATGCGGCATCGATCTCGCGGTCGTCGGGTTCGGTGTAATATGTCGTATATTCTCCGATAAACACTATCGCACACAGGACCACCGCTGTGATTGCAAGTCTGTCTATCTTCATACTATCGCGGTTTCTAGATATCGAAAAGATATAATCATTGAGGTGGTATCCCGTCCGAACGTCATCGGTAAGGCTCGAAAAGGGCATTATGGCCATGGTTTCCATCGCTATCGGACGGATTTCCGTAGTTATGTCCCATGTGCGGTATCCTGCGATGCGCGGGACGAATACCGCCTATCGGGGACCGGTCAGGTGTGTCTGCGAACCCTTTATATAAGAAATTATGATAGGTTCGGATGCTCTTTTAGAGCCGATGAATGATGACGGTGTTATCACCGGAAGGAGGTAATTGAACATGGCAGTATTTGTTAAATTTGAGACCCCTAAGGAGCTTTCCGACAAAGCATACGCAGCAGCGGAAGTCGCTAGGGACAGCGGAAAAGTCAAGAAAGGAACCAACGAGGTTACCAAGATCATCGAGCGCGGAGAGGCAGCCCTTGTTATCATGGCTACCGATGTCGAGCCCCCTGAGATCCTTGCACACATCCCCGCACTCTGCGACGAGAAATCCGTCCCCTACGTGTACGTCCCCAGCAAAGAGGAGCTCGGAAAGGCAATCGGACTCGAGAAGCCCACTGCATCCGTCGCTATCGTTGACGCTGGAAACGGAAAAGCCCAGATCGACGAGATCGCAGCTGCAGTCAAAGACCTGAAGAACTGATTCCGAGGGAATTAAATGGTTGACACTGACAGCATCCCCTCTGAGGTCGTCGAAGTTATCGGACGTACCGGAATGACGGGAGAGGCTACCCAGGTTAAAGTTCGTGTTCTCGACGGACGCGACAAAGGTAGGATCATCACCAGGAACATCATGGGCCCGGTCAGGATGGGAGACATCCTTATGCTCAGAGAGACCTCGAGAGAGGCCAGAAAACTCGGAATGGGGAGATGATTTGAATGGTTGAGGTTAAAAAGTGCTCCTTCTGCGGAGAGGACATCATGCCTGGAAGCGGAAAGATGTACGTCAAAAAAGACGGCAGCGTCCTCTACTTCGGAACCAACAAGTGCTACAAGAACATGATCCTGATGAAGAGGGTCCCCAGGACCACTCGCTGGACCGAGAAAGCACACGTTGAGAAAGAGGCCCGCAAGGCTATCAAGACCAAGGAGTGATTTCGATGGCCATGGAGAAAACCTATCTCATGGTAAAACCCGATGGAGTCCAGCGCGGACTTGTCGGAGAGATCGTTTCTCGTTTTGAGAAGAAAGGCCTCAAGCTTGTCGCAGCAAAGCTCATGGTTATCCCTAAGGAAGTTGCAGAGAACCACTACGGTGAGCACAAGGGAAAGAAATTCTTCCCTTCCCTTATCGCCTACATCACCTCCGGACCCGTCTTCGCGATGGTCTGGGAGGGTGAGAACGCCGTACAGGTCTGCAGGAACATGATGGGTAAGACCAACCCCCAGGAGTCCGCCCCCGGAACCATCCGTGGAGACTACTGCATGGTGACCGGTCTCAACATCATCCACGGCTCCGACTCTCCTGAGTCCGCCGCTAGGGAAATCGGCATCTTCTTCAAGCCCGAAGAGCTCGTCGACTACACCAAAGACTCTAACAAGTGGCTTTACGAGTGAATTCGACGGGCCTTTCGGCCCACCAAACCCCTTAATTTTTCTATTCAATAAAGGATGTGTATAGTATGGCTATAAGGCAACCTGTGGTCAGTGTTCTCGGCCACGTCGATCATGGAAAGACCAAACTTCTCGACAGGATCAGAGGTACAGCGGTCGGAGACAGAGAGGCAGGCGCCATCACCCAACACATCGGTGCCACCGAGGTACCTCTCGAGCGCATCTACGAGATGTGCGGAGCGATCGTTGGGAAAAAGAAGTTCACCGTTCCGGGTCTTCTTTTCATCGATACCCCCGGTCACCAGGCATTCACCTCCCTTCGTGCAAGGGGAGGTTCGTTGGCCGATCTCGCAGTACTCGTCATCGACATCAGGGAGGGACTGAAACCCCAGACCATAGAGTCGATCCATATTCTCAGACAGTACAAGACCCCCTTCGTCATCGCTCTCAACAAGGTCGATACCGTCGAAGGCTGGATGAGCGAGCCCGACCGTGCGTTCATTCTCTCCGAAAAACAGCAGCAGGAACACACCCGCCAGGTTTTCGAAGAACACATGTACAATATCATCTCCCAGCTTTCCAGCGAGGGAGTCTACGCAGACAGGTACGACAGGATCGACGATTTCACCAAAGCGGTGGCATTGATCCCCATCAGTGCGAAGACCGGTGAAGGAGTTCCCGACCTTATGCTGATGCTTATCGGACTTGCTCAGCGTTTCCTCGAGTCCAGGCTCGAGAAAGAGGAAGGTCCCGGAAAAGGAACTATTCTCGAGGTGAAAGAGGTCAAAGGTCTCGGACAGACCATGGATATGATCCTCTATTCCGGAAGCATCAAGACCGGTGCCACTGTGGCTATCGGAACCAACGGTGCGCCTCTGGTCACCAGGGTCAAAGCCATTCTGAAGCCTAAGCCCCTCGATGAGATCCGTGACCCCAGGGACAGGTTCGACAATGTGAAGGAGCTCCATGCGGCCGCAGGTGTCAAGATCGCCTGTCAGGACGCTACCGGTGTCATCGCCGGTGCACCTATCCGTGTCGTCAAGAACCCCAAGGACCCTGCGATCAAGGAGATCTCCGAAGAGACCTCTATCAAGATCGAGACCGAGGAGAAAGGAATCACGATCAAGGCGGATGCCATCGGTTCCCTCGAGGCACTTGCGTTCGAGGCAAAACTCGCAGGCATCCCCATCAGGAAATACGGTATCGGTGAGATCACCAGGAGAGATATTCTCGAGTCCTCCTATGGAAACGACACCCATCATGTCATTCTCGGATTCAACGTCAACATCTCTAAGGATGCCGAGGCCGAGATCGCCACCCACAGTATCAAGGTCATGACCAACAACATCGTCTATGCCCTTATCGACGATTACAAACTGTGGCTTGAGGAATCTACCAGGCAGACCGAGTCCGACAAGAGGTTGGAGTTCGCATTCCCCGCCAAGATCCTTATCATGCCCGACCATGTGTTCAGGGTAAGCAAACCCGCCGTTGTAGGTGTTAGGGTCCTTGCAGGAAGGATCAGGGTCGGAGAGAACCTTATAGATCCCAACGGAAGGGACTGCGGTACCATCAAGTCCGTACGTGATGACGATGGAAACATCCTCAAAGAGGGTGTACAGGGTGACGAGGTCTCTGTCGCCATCGACGGTGTTACCGTAGGCAGACAGATCAATGAAGACGACGTCCTGTACGTCGATATGATCGAAAGCGGTTACAAGGAAGTCCAGAAGCTCGATCTCACCGATGATGAGAAGCTTGCCCTTTCTGACACCGTGGCAATCAAACGTAAAGCAGAACCTTTCTGGGGAATGTGATTATAATGCAGGTTGGAAAAGGACCGGACGCCAAAAGCATCCTCGAACGCCTTATTTCCAGATACCCTTGTCTGGATGTCTGTAAGCAGGATATCGAGAAGGCCTATCGGGCGCTTCTGGAATCCTTTTCCACCGGGCATAAACTCCTGATCGCCGGAAACGGCGGAAGTGCCGCCGACAGCGACCATATTTCGGGAGAACTCACCAAATCGTTCATGTTCAAACGTGCGGTGGATCCTGTTCTGGAACAGAGGCTTTCAGAACTCTATGGAGATGAAGGAAAGGCACTTTCCGATGGATTGGAAGGTGGACTTCCTGCCATTCCTCTTCCTACTTTCAACGCCTCCAACTCCGCTTTCGCCAACGATGTGGGATGGAACGGGGCCTTCGCCCAGTCCGTCAATGCACTTGGCAAGGAGGGTGACGTCTTCCTTGGAATAACCACATCCGGAAATTCCAAGAACATCGTCAACGGACTGATGGTGGCCAAGGCAAAGAAGGTCATTTCCATTGCATTGACCGGTTCTACCGGTGGAAAATGCAAGAACCTTGCGGATATCTGCATATGTGTTCCTGAGAAAGAGGTCTTCGTGATACAGGAACTGCATCTGCCTATCTACCATGCATTGTGTGCCATGGTGGAATCGGATCTTTTCGAGGCCAGAGGAGCTTAAATTACTCTTTTGGTCTTCCAGGCTATATCTTTCGATGACGCGTATTCCAATATGCGCTTGTAATCATCGATATAATCTATTTCCGCCCAGAACAGTTCGGAAATATCCTTGACGAATATCTTTTCGGTATCCAGGTACTCGTAGAGGACGTTCTCCCACCAGAGACCGTATTTCTCGTCCTTTACCATGGTATCGAGGTGTTCCATGAACAAGGGGAGATGTTCCTTGGGAATCTTCGCCATTCCGACATACTCGGACGTGCGCTCCTCGCGTTTCAGTTCCTTTCCGTATTTTCTGAGATAGCCGTCCTCGACATAGAAGAAATAGTCCCCCTCGTCCACCCTTGAACGGTCTGCGAGCATCATGATGCCGTGGTCGTCGTCGAGGATCGTCTGCAGGATGTCCTCGTCCCAGTACACGTCGGCGTTCGCCAGCATGAGGTCTTCCCCACAGTCTATGAAGTCCTTGGCGAACCACAGGGAGGCCATGCTGTTGGTGACCCTGAAGAACGGGTTCACGTAGACCGATACGTCCTCCCCTTCCAGGACGCCACGGATGAAGTCCTGTTCGTATCCGAGGACGACGGCGACCTCTATGCCTTCGGACCTGAGCATCCTGACGGTCTTGAGGATCAGGGGGACACCTCCCACCTCCAGGGTGCATTTGGGTCTGTCTATGGATTTGCTTATCCTGCTTCCGACCCCCGCGGCCATGAGGATCGCTTTCACTGGAGGACCTCCTTCATCGCGGAGAGGAGTGCATCGTAGTCTTCTTTTCCGAGGTTTCCTATGTGTCCGACCCTGAGGAGCCTGTTCCTGAGGTCTCCTCCGCTGGGGGTCACCAGGATGTCGTACTTCTCCTTCAGGGTCTCGAAGAGCGCGTACGCCCCATCCTCGAACACCAACGGTGTGACCGCGTTGGAAAGGGGATAGTCGGGGACCTTGAGGCCCAGCGCCCTCGCCCCGTCGCGGAAGTACTCCGCAAGGGTCTTGGAACGTTCCAGACGGGCTTCGAGGCCGTCGGCCTCTATCATGCACAGCATGTCGTTGAGCTCCAGGAGGGTCCCCACGGCGGGGGTGAACGGGGTCTGTCCCCGCACCTGGTTGGAAAGATGGACCCTGATGTCGAAATAGTAGCTGGCGGGCTTTATGCCGTTCATCCTTTCGATGGCCTTGGTGTCCATGACGACTATGGCTATGCCCGGGGAAAGTGAAAGGGCCTTCTGGGAACC
>JAKSHW010000046.1 GCA_024399195.1 archaeon
TCGCATTGGATCCGCAAGGAATGATGGCTCTTTCTGCCGCAATTCCTGCGCCTATGGAGGTCAACATATTCCACCGTACCGAAGAACGTATGGAAATGTTGATCAGGTACATGGAAGAGCAGGGGGCAAAGGATGTACTCGGAAGGAATCCCGATGCAAGGATTCCCAATCTTACTTCGGACCGTGCATTGTGTACCAAGGAAGGAATCTTCGATTCCGATGTGATCGTGGTTCCTATAGAGGACGGAGACCGCGCAGAGGCACTTGTGGCAATGGGGAAGGTCGTTATTTCGATCGATCTGAACCCTCTGTCCAGGACCTCCAAGACCGCTACCGTCCCTATTTCGGATGAAATTACAAGGGCACTTGCAAACATCACCATGTTCGTCAAGGAGCTCAAAGGAAAGGACGAAGAGATCGACGAGATCATCGCCGGCTATTCGTCCGAGAAAGTCCGTAAGGCTACCGTGGAATACATCTGCGGTTCGCTTATGTCGGAATTTAAGGAGTGAAGGAAATGGAAGACCTCGTAAAGAAAGGAAGTCTTAGGCTTAAATGGGCCTATGACCACATGCCTGTGATCCAGGAGATCGACAAACGCTTTAGAAAAGAACAGCCGCTTGCTGGACTCAAAATCGGAATGGCCCTCCATACCGAGGCCAAGACCGGTATGCTTGCAGTAACCCTTGCCAATGCAGGTGCCGAGATCCGTCTTGCCAGTTGCAACCCTCTTTCCACCGACGATTCCGTTGCCGCCGCACTCCGTGAGGAATACGGACTTAAAGTCTATGCCAAGAAATTCGAGACCGACGAGGAGTACTACGCCAACCTCAACGCAGTCCTCGACATGCACCCCGATTACGTCATCGATGACGGTGCAGACCTCATCACCATGGCCCACACCACCCGCAGGGAGGTCCTTTCCAACATCAAAGGAGGAAACGAGGAGACCACCACCGGTGTCGTCAGGCTCAGAGCCATGGCCGCCGACAAGAAACTCGAGTTCCCTGTAATGGACGTCAACGACTCCAAGATGAAGTACCTCTTCGACAACAGATACGGTACCGGTCAGTCCATCTTCGAGGGATGGATGAACGCCACTAACCTCATTGTAGCGGGAAAACGTGTCGTCGTCGCCGGATACGGATGGTGTGGAAAAGGAGTCGCTATGAGATCCAAAGGTCTTGGAGCGCTCGTGACCGTCACCGAGGTCGATCCTGTCAAAGCGATCGAGGCAAGGATGGACGGATTCGACGTCATGCCTATGTCCGAGGCCGTCAAGACCGCAGACATAGTCCTCACCGTCACCGGATGCAAGGATATCGTCACCGAGAAAGATTTCCTCAACATGAAAGACGGATGCGTCATGGGTAACGCCGGTCACTTCGACAACGAGGTTTCCAAGAAGGACCTTGACAAGCTTGCCGTCTCCAAAGAAAAGGTAAGGGACTTCATCGACTGCTACACCCTCAAGGACGGAAAGAGGCTCTACCTCATCGGTGAGGGAAGGCTTATGAACCTCGCCGCAGGACAGGGACACCCTGCAGAGATCATGGACACCAGCTTCGCCACCCAGGCAAGAGCTATCGTGTACATGGTCGAGAACCACGATAAACTCGCAAACGAGGTCATCCGTGTGCCTGACGAGATCGATAACGAACTCGCCCTTGTCAAACTCCGCACTCTCGGAATCGAGATCGATTCCCTGACCGAGGATCAGTACAACTATATCCACAGCTGGCAGGAAGGCACCTGAATTGCGCGTCCTCATAATGACTGACAGTTACCTCCCCACTACGGACGGGGTGGTGACTGCGGTCATTATGACTACCCATGTCCTACGTTCGATGGGACACGAGGTTTTCATAATGGCCCCTGACCCCGGACCGGATTACCGTGAGGAAGGTGTATACTACCTCAGGGCTATCAAGTTCAAACAGTATACCGGGTACTTCATTCCGATCTATCCCAGCATACCCACTAAGCTGATACGCAAGATCAATCCGGATATAATCCACGTCAGGGGCATCGCATGTATGGCGCTCAAGGCCATCGTTGCGGCACATTTCACCAAGACCCCTCTGGTCCTCACTTACGATACAGTGGTCACCGAGGTGATCCAACGCTATTCTCCGTTGAAACTCAAGAAGGAGACCCTCGTCAAGTACGCCTCGATATATTTGAGGTCCTTGTTGAAACGGCCTTCCGTCATCATGGTCCCTACCGATTGCATTGGTGAAGAACTAGTGAACGATCTGCATATCGTCTCGAAAAGAATGGAGACCGTGCCTACTGGGATAGATACATCCCATTTCGTCAACAATGGAAAAGGAGACCTTATAAGGGAAAAATACGGACTGGAGGACAAGCGTATCGTTCTTTTTGTAGGACGTCTTTCCTTTGAAAAAAACGTGGAGCTCGTGATCCGTTCTATCAAACCGATGGATAAGGACATCGTATTGATGGTCGTAGGGGATGGTCCTTCCAAAGTTGAATTGGAAGCCCTTGCAGAAGAGGAAGGGCTTACGGACAGGGTGTTCTTCGCGGGATATGTCCACGGTGACGAGCTTGTGGACTATTACTCGTGCGCGAACGTCTTTGTATCCGCATCCGTGTTCGAAACCCAGGGGTTCACGGTCCAAGAGGCCATGTCCACCGGATTGCCTGTGGCATGCGGCAGAGGTCGTGCCTTTGCGGAGTTCATCCGTGACGGTGAAAACGGCTATCTATTTGATATAAATGAGGACGATTGCAGAGAAGCGATCGGAAAAGCACTCGATGCCCCGCAGTGTGTATTGGATGCTTCGAAGAAGACCGCGGAGGAATACGGACTCGCACCGATGACCGAAAAACTGGTCAAGGTCTATGAATCCGTGATCTCACAAAGGGAAGTCGACCGATGAAGATAGTGGACATAAATCCGTTTTTCCTGCCATACGACGGCGGTATCGAAAAAAGAATGAGGCATACGTCCACGATACTGTCCGACAAAGGTCACGATGTGACGGTCATAACCAGTAAGCTCACTCCCGATGCCCCCTCAGAGGAACGCACCGAGGATGGGTACCGCATCCTCAGGTTGGATTCCAAGATATTGAACATCTACGAACCCCCCTTCGTCAGTTCCAAAGGTCTTTCCGAGGCTTTGGAATCGATTGACCCAGACGTCGTCAATTACAACTATCGTTGGGCTCCCAGCTATACGACTCCTATGCGCAAGTACGATGGGAAGAAGGTGTTCACCTACCACAATATGTGGGGAGAGGGCACAGGTATAGGTTCGGTGTTCTCCAACATTCTCGACAACAGGTTCGCCAAAACCCTCGATACGTTCGACCATATCGTCGCGGTCAGCGAGACCGTCCGTAAGGACCTGATCTCCAGAGGATATTCCCCTGACCACATCACCACCATTCCTAGCTGTCTCGAACCGTGTACTACTTTCCCTTCAAGAGGAGAAACGGGCGATTTCGCTCTTTTCGTAGGCAGACATGTGAAGACCAAAGGGCTCAGATGTCTTATCGAGGCCATGAAATACGTCGACCACAGGCTCCTGGTATGTGGAGAAGGTCCTGAGGACCCCCATCTGGAGAAGATGGTCGCCCAATACGGATTGAAGGATCGTGTGGAGTTACTTGGAAAGGTCAGTGACGAGGAGAAAGACAGATTGATGAGCGAATGCAGGATGTTCGTCATGCCGTCACTCCATGAATCATTGGGCTTGGCCGTTGTGGAGGCATTGTCCTTCGGAGCCCCCATAATATGTTCGGACGCCGACGGTCTTCCGGACAATGTGGGTCAGGCGGGATACATCGTTCCCAAGAACGATCCCGTCCGTCTTGCAGAGGCTATGAACGATCTGTTCGATAACCCCGATAAGTGTGTCGATTATTCGGCAAAATCCCTAAAACGTGCGGAATACTATTCATGGGATAAGCACATAGGTGCTATAGAGGACGTATACAACAAGGTCCTGTCCGGTGAATACGTCAGAGAAAACGCACATAGGGATTGATTGACAATGAGTTCTGAGAAACCTTTCCTTTCAGTATATGGTCATGTCACCATAGATCAGATCGTGTCCGTGGACCATTTTCCCGGCATCAACGAATCGGTCGATATCACTTCGAAAAAGACACTTCTCGGAGGTACTGGCACTAACATCGCAGTGACCGCCGCAAGACTCGGAGTACCTACGGCGCTCTGTGCTTTCATAGGTACGGACTTCCCTTCGAAGTACATGAAGCTGATCGAGGATTCGGGACTTATCCTCGATGAGTTCCTGGAGGTGGAGGAGTACGAGACCTCCACTGCGGTAGTCACCAACGATGCCCAGTTGAAGACAAACGTTCTGTTCTATCAGGGCCCCCAAGGGTTTGCGACCAAATTAGGAAAGGTCCTTACCAAGAACGCCGAGAAATCCGAAAAAGTCCACTTCTGTACCGGGGAACCCGAGTATTACATCGACATTATGTCCCGTCTCAAGGATTCCAAGGACAAGGTCGCCCTCGATCCTTCCCAGGAGACCTACCGTCTGTGGCCTGAATCCAAACTGAGGTCCGCCATGCCCTATGCAGGTTCCCTTTTCTGTAACGATTACGAGGCAAAGGTCATCGAGGAAAGGCTCGGTGTCCAGAGCGTCATGGACCTGGACCTTCCGCTCATTGTGCGTACCGACGGTGCAGAGGGAAGTGTGGCGAAGATCGATGGGGAGATCGTCAGGATCCCCTGTGTCAAAGGGGAGGCCGCTGTCGATCCTACCGGATGCGGCGATTCCTACCGTGCAGGGTTCTATGCGGGACTTTACAACGGGTATTCCGTGAAGGATTCCCTCGTCATTGCGTCTACCGTGGCTTCCTTCACGATAGAGAAGGTCGGTGCACTCTCCAATACCCCTACATGGGAACAGGTCGTCAAAAGGGCTGAAACCTATCTGGGATGATCAGATGCTGATAGCGTTGACCGGGACTCCCGGTACCGGGAAGACCACGGTCTCCGTCGAACTGCGTTCGAGGGGATACGAGGTAATCGATTCCAAATCGTTTCTAAAAGAGCGTGGACTGCTTGGAGACAAGGACGTACCTAGGGATACCTACAATGTGGACATGGACGAGTTCAACGAGGCTTTGGAAGAGTTCAGGGTAAGGGATGGACCGGTCGTTCTCGATTCCCACCTCGGTCACGGTACCGATTGTTCCATGATCATCGTCCTTCGTTGCAATCCCGATGTACTTGCGGAGAGGTTGAGGGCGAGAGGGTATTCCGAAGCTAAGGTGAAAGAAAACGTTCAGGCAGAGGTTTTGGACGTAATTCTCTGTGAGGCAACGGACACGGACATCCCCGTTTACGAGATAGACTGCACCGAAGGAACACCTTCCGATGCGGTCGATTTAATAGTCCGGATACTTAATGGCGACACAGAAATCTGCAGTCCTGGTCAGACAGACTGGTCGGAAGGGATGGAAAAATGGTTCTAGACAAACACAGAAAAGATGCGGAGTTCACCCTTGCTCCTGTCGCGAAGAGGTTCATCAACGTGAATCCCAACACGATATCCTGGTTGGGGCTCATTGTGGCGGCGATCAGCGGTGTGCTTCTCTACATGAGTTATGACTATCGTTGGCTTTTGATACCTGCCGCAGTGACCGTCATCGTTTCAGGATACTTCGATGCATTGGACGGTAAGGTCGCCAAACTCGCCGGTAAATGCTCCGTCAAGGGAGACTACCTCGACCATGTCTTCGACAGGTATGCCGATATGTTCATGATCGCGGCGATCGCCCTCAGCGGATGGTGCGACACCCGTATCGGACTTCTTGCGGTCATGGGTGTTCTTCTGACTTCCTATATGGGTACCCAGGCCCAGGCTATCGGTGCAAAAAGACTCTATGACGGACTACTGGGTCGTGCAGACCGTGTGGTCCTTTGCTTCGTATTCCCCATCATCCAGGCCATCGCATGTGCCTTCGGATATGCCACCATCGATGTGTTCGGATGGAACATCTCCTTCCTGGAGATCATGATGATCTACTTCGCGGTGCTTGGAAACCTTACCGCCGTTCAGAGGGTGCTCATCACCTGGAAGAACCTCGGTGAAGCCGAAGAGAAAAAAGAGTAAACGTTTCAAGGGGTCGGGGGCTGTTTCGAAGACGGTCCCTTGATCCCTGCTTTTATCCTGTAATACCCCAAGGGATGTTTGAGCTTCCCACACAGTTCGTCAGGGTTCAGACATATTCCGTTGGTCTTCATCGTGGCACAGGTAGGGGGAGTATATCCTTCTCCGCCGTTCAGTTCGCCGGTGATGTGTTTGATCTGGTATTCCGACATGGCCTCGTTGAAGTCGGGGGATACGGCGAAAATGGCGACTATCTGCTGATAGTTAAGACCCAGTGCATGGAGGAACGTAACCAATGCGAACCTTGCGCTATGGGGAAGGTTCTGTCCGTTCTGTGCCATCCTGATGATTCCGGAGATGCATGGAGGAAGGAACTCGTTCTTCATCTCCTGTCCCCCTGTGGGACTGAGGCTGTCTTTCAGTTCTATGAGCATCATCTTGACCGCTTCCAGGTCCCTTCTGATCATACCGATGTAGCCTTCGGGTACGTTCAAAGGAAGTTCCTGTTCGATCCTCAGTCTGTATGCGTTCTGGAGAAGCCTGTTGAATTTCGACCTCTCCATACGGACATACCCGTTTTTGACATCCCTGTTGATAAGTTTCCAATCGATGGCATGCATGACGTACGAATACCTCAGGTAGTCCGCGAAATGCATTTCGATGTATTCGCGGTGATCGTCTTTGGCGTTCACTTCGAACTCATCTATGATTACCTGTGCCGCCATGCTGTCGGTTTCAAGGATGCTCACCATCCTTTCCGCCTCGGTGAGGGCGTATCTCTGTGTAAGGAGTCTGTCGTTGATACAGGACACAAGGATCCTCGCATAGGGGTAGGACAGGATCTCGTTCATCCTGTTCTCTTCCGCCCTGGAACCTCCTGCAAGGGTCACATCGGGGATCTTACGGTCTGTAGTCGAAAGGGCACTCCTGATCCTCTCCAATCCTCTTTTACGGGCACCTTCGTAGATGGGGTGCGTAAGAAGTGCATCGATGCTTTCCAGGTTCTTTTCGGCGTATTCGGATGCGTCGGGTAGGAATGGGAATCTTGCTGCACGGAGAGTGTCCATATGTTCACCTGATGTCTATCGGATATTTCCTGTTCGTTGCTACAGTAAGCGTTCTTACGATATGATTTCGGAGTACTGGCTCATTCGGACGGTCTTTCTGAGGGAGGGTCTTCGAACACGATGAACATCTTCAGGTTCTCTATGACCTTAGGGTCGTCGATGACCCTTTTCAGATCGTCGAAATCCTTGAACGGACCTTTCGTGAACAGGGATACGGCCCTTTTCTGACCTATGCCCGGCAATGCGGATAAGGCGGATACGGACTTCTTGTTTATGTTGAACGGGTATTCGATACCGGTGACCGAACGTGCCCCCCATTCCGTTATCTTGATGTCGTATTTCCTATCGAGGTCCAGTTTGTATTTGACCCCTACAAGAAGCGGGTACGAACCCGCCTGTCTTCCGAAGGTTATGGAACCGTCGTGCAGTTCCATGTACACGTCCTTCATGACGGTCCCGAGGGGAACCAGTTTCTCGAGGAGAGGGTGGTCTATCTCGTCACGCACGGTTTCTTTGAACTTCTTGAACCTCTTCTCGTTCATCCTTACATTGAACGGTCTGCGGGAATCGATGACCTGACGGATGTTTATCCTTCTTACGAGAAGTCCCTCGTCCCTGATCTTTTCAAGGAGGTCCATATCCATTCTGTAGGTCTCGGCGGTCTCTCCGTCCAATCCGCAGATAAGGTTCAGGCCGGGAAGGATCTTGGGAAGGCCTGTCTCCCCTCTTTCCCCACCTATGCGGTTTATCGTCCTTACCGCTTCAAGGACCTGTTCCGCGGTACTGTTGAGGTTGTTGGCGAGGCCTACCGCCGGATCGGCGGATTCAAGACCCAGTGCAAGTACGTTTCCCGAACTGCAACAGTCTGCAAGGATCTTCAGTACTTCTTCCGATTCTTCGGGATATGTGGCGATGACCGCGGGGTTGGCGTTATCGACGCATATGTTATCGAAACCCATGTCACGCAATCCTTCGAAAAGTCTTCTCACCTGGGCGGGGTTGGGTCTTGGAAGTCCGGAATCATAGTCTTCGGAACCGTAGGAGATTATACAGGTCTGACCTCCGATACGGACGTTCCTCACTCCGAGGTCTTTCAGTTTTCTCGCCTCGGCGAGGATGTCTTCGGGAGAACGCATAAGCGGTCTTCCTTTGGTGGGTTCGATGCAGAACGCGCATCCTCCGGATGCATATCTGTGGCATCCACGGTAGCTTTCGAGCTCCACCATGAGAGGTTCGGGGAAGTCCTGGTGTCTGGTAACGATGTCCGCCCCTAGGAGCATCCATCTGTTCCATTCGTCCAAGGTCCTGTACCTCTCATCCACTTCTTTTCCCATCATTCCATCGTAGAGCGATGCCGCAAGGTCTTGGTGGATACGGAAATCGAAGTTCTGGGCCTCGGGAGCGTATGCGGACGATCCTCCGATGAGTTTCCATCCTTTCAGTTTGCGTGAGATCTCCCTGAGCTCTTTCAGGGACATGGGCATGGACCTCAGGTATTTCCCCGGTACCGTGTTTCCGGAAAGTACCACGTTGACGTCCGCTTCGGGTAAGGGGACGCCTTTGCGGATCATGTCGATGGTCATGTATTCCACCTCCCCTCCCGCATCTACGGCCGCTCCTGCGACGGCGCGTATCATCGGAGAAATGTATGGTGGAACGCCTAGTGCGGCGGGATCGTCGATGTATCCATCGATCAACAGTACCTTGGGGATCTTGCTCATCTTGCGGTTCTGTACGACAATCTCCTAAAAATACGGTTCTTTCAACCCATGTTGTTTTTAACGGATATGGTAGGTGGGTCCATCATCGCTACGTTTTTCGTAGGGTTGAAAAACGGTCCTTTCGGATTAGTATTTATACTATGCCAATCAGGCCAATCCGATGTGTAGATTTTGATAACAAGTCTAAAAAAGGACCGCCTTAATATGCCTTTAATCCAGATTCGTAGGAATACTACGAATTTCGTAATCAAGAGGAATTAAAATGGCTCCTACCGACAAGAAAGAACTGACTGTCGAAGAGCGTCTCGCACTTGCTAAAAAGCCTGGACAGGACGCTATGAAGATGCACCCCTACTACGGTGGAAAGATCGAGACCGTCCCCAAGGCCTGCATCAGGACCTTCGATGACTTCTCCATCTGGTACTCTCCCGGAGTAGCCGAGCCTTGCAAAGCCATTGCAAAGGACCCTGAGCTCGCATACGAGCACACCTGCAAATGGAACACCGTCGCAGTCGTTTCCGACGGTACCCGTGTCCTCGGTCTCGGAGACATCGGACCTGAGGCCGCAATGCCCGTCATGGAAGGAAAATCCATGCTCTTCAAGTACCTCGGTGGAGTGGACTGCGTCCCCATCTGCCTTGACACCAAAGACCCCGACAAGATCATCGAGACCGTCAGGCTCCTCGCCCCTTCCTTCGGTGGAATCAACCTCGAGGATATCTCCAACCCCAAGTGCTTCGATATTCTCGATGAGCTCAGGAAAGACTGCAAGATCCCCGTATGGCATGATGACCAGCAGGGTACCGCAACCGTCGAGGTCGCCGGTGCAATGAACGCCATGAAACTCGTCGGAAAGAAATTCCAGGATGCAAACGTCACCATCTGCGGTGCAGGTGCCGCATCCCTCGCCATCGCAAGGCTTCTCCTTGCAACCGGATTCAAACCCGACCACCTCTGTATGTGCGACTCCAAGGGAATCCTCAACCAGTCCAGGGACGACTACGAATCCCTCCACAGGCTCAAGAAGAACATCTGCGACCAGACCAACGGAGCAGGAAAGACCGGTGGACTCAAAGAGGCTATGGAAGGAGCAGATATCCTTATCGCAGCTTCCAAACCCGGACCCGGAACCATTCCCCCCGAGTACATCGACAACATGGCAGACGACCCCGTCATCTTCGCTACCGCCAACCCCGTCCCCGAGATCTGGCCCTGGGAGGCAAAAGAGCACGGATGCAAGGTCTTCGCAACCGGACGTTCCGACTTCCCCAACCAGGTCAACAACTCCATGGGATTCCCTGCAATCTTCCGTGGTGTGCTTGACGTAAGAGCCAAGACCATCACCGACGAGATGTGTATCGCAGCTGCTACCGAGCTTGCAAAGTGCGCCGAGGAGAAAGGAATCACCGAGGAGTACATCGTCCCCAACATGTCCGAGGAAGACGTCTTCCCCAGAGAGGCAGCCGCTGTCGCCATGAAGGCCGTTCAGCAGGGTGTCGCCCGCATCAACACCACCTACGAGGAGGAGTATGAGAGGGCAGCAGCAATCATCGCCAGGTCCAGAAAGCTTACCGCTAACATGATGGACACCGGCTTCATCAAACCCTACGTAGAGTAAATCTGCTTATCCGGGGGCTTTGTGCCCCCATCTTTCAGTTATTTTCAGAAGATATCTTCACGGATTCCGATAGATGTCAAAGGTTTCCATCGAAAGTGTTTCAGGGTACCGGTTTCCCGGCAACCCTGTTTAGTTTCTGTTATGTCTCTTCATCCTTTTCAGGGCCATGCTGACGGTCGCTACGACGAACAATACGATCACCAGTGCGACGATGACGAGTATGATGTTGGTACCGTCATCTATGTTGAGGTCCTGTTTAGGGGGGTCTTCGAACGCCACGACGTAGCATGAGAAGTGATCGGTCTCGAACGTCACCATTCCGTCCTGGTATGTTGCAGGGTATGAATGGGCAGAGGTCTCGTCCACATACCATATCTGTATCATCGAAGGATCTTCACCTTCTGCAAGGGTGTAGGGGAAGGACACGGTCGATTTTCCACCAAGGGAGTGATAGGGGACATCGTTCGCGGACAGATTGATGCTTATGGCATATCTGTCACCGATGGTCTTCTTCTGATAGGAGTTCATCTCTTCTGCAGGGGTGTTCTTCATTCCGAGTTTGACATCTCCTTCAAGGATGCCTATGGTGTCCGAAGAGAGAGTGACCGAATAGATTCCATTGGAAACCATTATGTCCACTTCTTTGGAGGATATTGTCTCCATGAACTCCTTGTTAAGAATGAACTCGTTTATGGTGTCATTGAACCTTAGTTTCAGGACAGGGGTCACGTCTTTGCTTGTGATACTGTCCATAAGTTCGTCAAGGAGCTTCTTGGCATCTTCCGAAGTAGCTGTGTTGCCTATGACGATGGTGGCGTATTCCTTGTTGAGTATGACATCCTCGTTCACCGAGGTGACCATTTCCGGTTTCAAGGCGATATGGTAGTCGGTGCTCGTGACATCGATTATGGTATCGTAGTCGATCAGCATCCTGACCACATCGGCCTTCAACACGATCGTTCCGGTGCAGGTCATAGTGACTGGTATAACCGGTCTCAGATCGGTCCATTCGGTGTTTTTGATAAGTTCCATGTCCTTTTCGATATGTTTTATCCTGACGGTATTGCCGTCTACATCGACGGCGTCCAATACGAACAATTCACGTTCGTTGACCGTTATCTTGCATATGGCCTGGACGTTGCCTGATTCGGAGGTCGCCGTGAGCGTGGCGTCCCCTACGGACAATGCGGTCAGTTTTCCGTCTTTGAATGATACGACCTTATCGTTGTCGACAGACCATATCAACGATTCGGGAGAATCCATGGGGTCCACGGAATATTTTACTTCGAGGTTCTGGGTCTCGTAAAGTATCAGGAATTCTTCAAGGGTTATGGAGGCTATACGGGAGAAGGTCTCCACACGCAGCATGCCCACATATCCACCGTCGTTGGTGGTTGCCTTAACGGTGAATATTCCGGCGTTCTTCACGGTAAGACGTCCGTTGGAATCTATGGTGGCGATATCTTCATTATCGACCTGCCAGGACACGGTCCTATCCACTGCTTTCTCGGGGCCGATGGTAACGGTCAGGGTCAGGGAGTCACCTGCGTATACCGTTTCAAGGATCTCGTCGATCTCGACCGTGTTTACGTGGGTGTATACGGTGATCTCGCAATCCGCATAGATACCTGTGTACACGTCTTTGCAGATGATCACGACGTTGCCGTTGTCAAACGAGGTGATCCTTCCGTTATCGTCCACGGTCGCGATGGAATCATCGGATGAGAACCATACGAGGTTCTTGGTCGCAAGTTCGGGATACACTTCGGCGGTAAGCTGGGCGACCTCCTCCGATTCCATGGTAAGTTCGGACCTGTCCAAGGTTATCGTTTTCACTTTTCCTTCGACGGTAACTATGCAGGTGGCGTAGAATCCACCATCTGCAGTGGTAACGGTTATGCTGGTGGTTCCGATGGACATTCCTGTAACGGTTCCATACTCGTCGACTACGGCTATGTCTTTGTTGTCCGAGGTCCATATAACGTCTTTATTATCGGCATCTTCAGGTTCAATCGTCGGTACACGGGTGTATGATTCCCCTATATCGGAAATGGTGAGGTCTGAGATGTCCAACGTGATTCCTGATACGCGGGTGACAACCGTCACGATACATGCCGCGGTCAGTCCTCCGTCCTCTGTGGTGACAGTAATGACGGTGGTTCCCTTGGATTCGGCTGAAATGATGCCTGATTCGTTGACGGTGACGATGGACTGATCTTTCGATGACCAGGTAACGTTCTTGTTGTTAGCGTAATCGGGCCCCACTGTGGCTATGAGCTGGAATCTCTCTCCGATTCCAAGGGTGAGGGAATCATTGTTGAGCACGACCGTCTTGACCTTCGCATTGACGGTGATCTCACATTCTGCTGTGTAGCCCCCGTCTGTTGTTTTGGCGGTTATGGTGGCGGTTCCTTTTCCGAAAGAGGTAACGGAGCCCTTTCCGTCCACAATGGCCACGTCTTCATTGCTGGAGGTCCAGATCACAGATGTGTCTTTTGCACGGTCGTGTATCACGGTCGCAATAAGGGCATCTCTCTCCATCAGATCAGGGAACACGATGGACTCTTTGTCCAGTTCTATTCCTGTGACGTGTCCGAAAATTTCTATTGTACACTCGGAGACGAGTCCGTTGGAGGTAGTGGCGGTTATGGTGACCGTTCCGGTTCCGTATGAGGTTACATTTCCATCCTGGTCCACTTTGGCGATGGATTCGTTGTCCGAGGACCATTTCACGGTTTTATCGGTGGTGATATCAGGTGAAACAGTCGCATTGAGTTTTATTGATCTGTTGAGTTCCAGTTCCACTTCGGAACGATCCAGGGACAGGTCTTTTGCAAGACATTCGACGGTGACGACACAGGTAGCACGTTGACCGCTGAGACTGTCCGTCACGGTTATCGTTGCAATACCGGGGGATATGGCAGTAAGCATGCCGTTATCGACCTTCACCACTGCCGGTCTGTCCGATTTCCATGAAAGGTCCACAGGGATGGACTGAGGGGTATGGGTCGCTTCCAATATTGCAGTGGAACCTATGTCGGGCAGCAAGATGGTGGGTTTATCGATATGGATCCTTACAATGGGTTCATTGACGGATATGGTGCAGGATGCGGTGTAACCTCCATCGACGGTTTTCACCGTGACCGTGGCGACACCTAGCGATAATCCGGTGATGAGTCCGTTCCTTACGGATAGGACTTCTTTGTTGTCAACAGACCATGTTACCTTTTTGTTACTGGCATCTTCGGGATATACGGATGCGATCAACTGTAACGAATTGTCCAGTTCGATGGATTCGGGAGCATTGCGGATGGTGACTCCTTCCGCATGCTGTATCGTCTTGACGGTACATGTTGCGGTATATCCTTTGTAACCGGTGGTCACTGTGACGGTGGTCTCACCGGGAGAAAGTGCAGTGATCATTCCGTCCTCTACATAGGCTATCTTCTTGTTTGAAACGCTCCAGGTCACCGATTTGTCTTTGGCATTCTCAGGAAGTACGGTTGCATGGAGAACGAATGTATCCCCTACATCCATTGTGATCTCGGTATGGTCGAGTTCTACCGATGTCACAGGGATTATGACCGTAACAATACATGTCGCGGTCATTCCGTTATCTTTGCTGGTGACCGTGATGGTAGCGGTTCCTTCTGACAATCCTTTGACGGT
>JAKSHW010000047.1 GCA_024399195.1 archaeon
CCGGGTACGAAGGTGAAGGTGACCTTCTTGCTCCACTGGGCGGTCAGGGTTATGGTGCTGACATCGGAGCAGTTGAAGGTGTCTCCGGGAAGGATCTCGTAGGTGTCTCCGTCGTACACGTAGGTCCATTTGAGGAAGGCCTTGCTCGAAGGGGCGGTGAACTTGCAATCGGGGGACATGTTGTCACCGTTCCTGGGAAGGTACACGGTGTCCATGGATCCGCTACCGCTACCTGCGTTGAACACGACCTTGAGGGCGCTGTCCCATATGGCGTAGACCGTTATATCGGACTCCTCACTGTACATAGTCTCACCGGGTCTGCTCGCATCCCAGATCGATGCACTCTTGTCGGTGCTCCATCCGTATACGACCTTGCTGTGGTTGGGGTCGGTGAATCCCACCTCGGGGAGGATGAACTCGCTGTTCGCAGGTACGACCATGGAGGACATGGTACCGGTGGCCTTGGTGTAGTTCTTTGCGAACTTGAGGTTGACTCCCCAGATCGCATAGAAGTCCTTGTCACAATCGTCCACGGTGTACTCGTCTCCCGCCATGTACTGGTTGTCCCAATCGGTCCATGCGTAGAACAAACGGCCTCCGGTGGACGAGGGTTCGGGTATGGTCACGGTGGAACCGGGCCTTGCTACGATGGTGTCTGTGTCGTCGTCCATGTGGAAGTACAGGGTGACGGTTCTCTCCCATTCCGCCAGGAGGTATGCGTTGTACCCGCTGGTGAAGACGTACCTGTCGCCGATCGCATATCTTTCCTCGGTGTTTATGTCGGTCCATCCGATCTGGATCCTCTCGCCGGCGTCGCTGCATGCGGGCAGTATGACCCCTTCGGAGAAGTCCCCGGGGATGATCGCGTAGTGGTCTTCGTCGGAGAAGAGGTACAGGGTGTAGTCTATCTTCCATTTCGCGTACAGGGTCAGGGTGGATCCTGCGGCAGGTGCGGAGACCATGTCGCCGTCGGTATAGGCGATACCGGTTCCATCGGCCTTGGTGTTCCATCCGTCGAAGGTGCCTCCGGTCATCGTGTAGACGTTGTTGGGCAGTTTAACGGTGGTTCCCGAAAGGACGGTCAGGGTGGGCATGTATCCGCCTGTGCTGTATCCGCTGGGTTTGTTGACCTTGAACTCCACGGTCGAGAGGTCCTCACGTTCTTCGTAGGAGTCCTCCACGCAGATGGTGAACGTGACCGTCTGGCCTGCGAGGTTCGCGGGGAACGAGTAGGTCGCACCGCTTCCTGCACCGAAGAAGACCGTGCTGCCGTTGATGGTGGCGGTCCATCCGAAGCAGTAGGAGACGTAGTCGTCGAACTGGGGTTGGGGGAACGTGTTGGACCCGAGGTCTCCACACATGAACTCCCTGTTGTCCAAGGGGACCAGGAGGGTGTGTCCGGAGGTATCGAACACGGCGGTGAAGGTCAGTCCCCAGATGGCGTAGAGGGTGACCTTTCCACCGGTCGCCTTGGATGCGATGTCGGTGATGACGGTACCGGATGCCATGGGTGTCTTGCTGCCTGCTTCGTATCCCCATCCGAGGAAGGTGTATCCGGTCCTTGAGAACATGCACTGGTCGAGGACCGCGTAGGTTCCGTTGGAAGAAGGTACGAGGCGTGACACATCGGCGCCGGCGGCCCCGTTGGCCTTGTAGGTGACGGTCGTTCCGGGACCGTATCCGATACCGATCTCGGCGACGTATCCCTTCACGATGTTGAGGCTCTTCGTCAGGTTGACGAAGTACACTCCGTCGGACAGTTTCTGCGCATATCCGTAGTTCACGTACATGTCCAGAAGCGTGGCGTTCTCCACGAAGGAGATGTAGAACGACTCGAACGTGTTCTCCATTCCGGGGAGGACGAAGCATTCTCCCGCCTGTCCGTTCTTGTTGAATCCGAACATGTCCGGGTAGTATATCTTAGCGTCGGTGTTGGTGATCTGCACGTTCACGGAACCGTTTCCGTGCATGTCGGTACCTCCGTTTCCGTTGACCGACAGGGTGGCACCGGGGACGTAGGTCACAACGTAAAGGTCCATGGCTCCATCTACGATGTCTTCGGGATAGAACAGGACAGGACTGACCATGTAGTCGCTGCCGACGGTGTAACGTACGGCACCTCCATCGGTGAGGGCGAGTCCGACCACGTTGCTGCCGATGACCTCCAGGGAGAGGAGGCTGTAGAGGGACCAGGTGACGCTCTCGTAGTACATCGTGTCGTTGTAGACGTGATGGCGCAGGTACTGGTTTCCGACATGGATACTGACCTCTATGGGGGCCATGGGAGTTTCGTGAACGCTCTTGGATACCAAGGACACGTCGACGGCCCCGTTGCTGGTGGTTCCGTAGGTGAGTCCGTCGGCTTTGCCGACATAGGCGGCGGTCGTGTGGCTGTTCGTGATTCCGTACGTCTTCATCGTGACGGTCTCGCTGAAGATGTAGCAAGGCACATCCCTTCCGTTGAATTTCCATACTCCCTCGGAGACGACGGAGTATTCGGGGATGTCGGTGAACGGATAGCTGTGGAGATATCCGCTGCGGTCGGTGACATTGTTGGCGGAATAGGTGTAGTAACCGTATTCCTCGTATCCGTCGGTGACGGTGTACTTCATGTTTCCGCTGGGGGAACTGTATTCGAAGGTGTCTCCGACAGTGGCGTAGTATCCCATGATCTGGGGAAGTTCCTGGTAGAACCTCAGGGTGACGGAGAACCAGCCTGTGTACCTGGAGGCCTCCACGAGACGGATCTTGAGGTGTCCGTCGTCCGATATACCGGTGTTGGTGTAGTTGCTCTCCAATTTGACGAACCAGGTGGTTCCTCTGTAGGTGAAGCTGTAGACCTCGTCGTTGCTGTCGTAGGTCCAGTCGGTACCTCCGTTTATGAGGACGGTGTCTCCGACCTCGGCATGTGCGTTCATCGCGTCCTGGCCGTTCACGGTCAAGGTCATTCCTGCAGGCAGGTTGGTTACGGTCAGTTCGATGTTGGGGTCCTCCACGACCGTGTTGTCCTTCCATATCGCGTACACGGTGAGGTCGACGGACGTGATGAACGAACCGTCCATCCTGTGTCCGTAGATGTCCGCTATGTCGGGGAGGTCGTTCTCGTCGAACATGAGCCTGAGGGCGGAGAGCTCGTCGTAATCGAAGTAGTACCATCCGAAGAACTCCTTTCCTTCGGGAGCGACGAATCCAGTGCCTGAGAGGTCGGAATAGTATTTGCTCTGGTTCTTCACGACGGTGTCCGCACCGCTGTAGATGTTGTACGCATAGGTGACGTTGTGTTTGTCGTCGTTGTATCCGCTGTGGCTTCCTATGGCGTATCCTTCAAGGACGATCTTGGCGTAGGAGTAGCCGATGTAGTTGCTCTCGGTCTCGAAGACGTAGTTGAATCCCTGGTGGTCGAGGGTCACGTCCATGGTGGTCCTGTTGACCAGGTCGATGTGGTAGCTGGTGGCCGCCACGGTGGCGGTGGTTCCGTTCCTGGTGAAGGTCAGGGTAGTGGCGGTACCGGTGGTTCCGGGAAGGTCATCGAGAAGGTCCTTCTCGATGAGGACGGGCCATTTGCCCTGTTCGAACTCCATGATGTCCGCCAGGTAGTACGTCGAACTTCCGGGCATCTCCTGGATCAGATTGACCGTGTAGGAGCTCGCATCGCTCTTGACGACGACCATCTTGGCGTTCATGGCGATGGGGGCGGAGGACGCGTTGACCTTCGTGTAGGCCTTTCCGTAGAAGTAGTCGCCCACGGTGGCGGTGTAGTATCCGCTGGTCCATTTGGCGTAGACCGTCACGGTACCGGACGCATCCACGTTGGACAGGAACGTCTCGTCTATCTCGACGTTTCCGTAGTACGATGTACCGTTTCCGTCGGCACGGAGGTTCCAGGAATCGAACACCATTCCCTCTTTCGACATTCCGTCGAACTTGACGAAGTCGACCGTGTCCCCTATGTGGACGTTGACGGTCTTGGATGTTCCGGTTCCTCCGTTCATGTCGAACGTGAGCTTGTATGCGTGGGGCAGGAAGACGGCCTCTATGGCGAGGCCCTCGGTTTCGACGGTTAACTCGTCGGCGATCCACATGAAGAAGTCGTTGTAGGGAAGCACAGGGGTCTTTCCGAAATCCTTTGTGACGCTGGTGTACATGGTCCCGTAGTCGAACATCTTGGTGTATACTCCATCGGCATAGGTCCATCCTGCGGGCGTGGAATCGACGGATCCTCCGGCGAGATCTATGGTGACGGGGTATTGGACCGCCTTCCAGTGGGCGTACAGGATATGGTCGGCGGTGGCGGTGACGACGGTCTTGTTGGTGACCTTGGTTCCGCCGGTGGCCGCGGTGTACCATCCGGAGAAGGTGTGGCCTTCGTAGACGGGGGTCGCGGGCAGGACGTACTTCTCACCGGTGGTGCACACGGTGGTGAAGACGTCCATGTCGTAGTTCTGGGCATAGAAGATGACGGTGATCCTGGAGTCGTTCCAGTGTGCGTACAGGACAGGTTCGAGGGCGTCCACGACGCTGCCGCTGGTGATCTGGGTTCCGCCCAGAGGTGCGGTGAACCATCCGAGGAACGCATAGCCTGCGCGGACAGGCTCGGAAGAGGGCAGGACGTACTTCTGACCGTAGGTGGAGGGCACGGTCTGGTAGATTCCTGCACCGTCGTAGTTCAGGTTGTAGACGACGTTCACGGTCTTGGGGGACCAGGATGCGGACAGTGTGATGGGTCCGGTGACCTTGGTGGAGAAATCGTATGCGGTTCCGTCGGTCTTGTTCCAGGATACGAAATCGTATCCGGTACGGGTGGGGACGGAAGGTTCGGTGACGGCGTCTCCTTTGAGGACCTTCTGTTCGGAGACGGGACTTCCGCCTGCGGATGCGAAGGTGGCGGTGAAGTACTCGATCCTTGCGGTGTTGGCCCCGTCGACGATGGTGACGGTCATGACGGTCTTGGAACCTACCATGACCTTGACGACATCGCCTGTTGCGATGTCGGAGGGGCCGAGGGTGTAGGTTCCGGTGACGCCGACGGTGAAGTTGACGGTCTTCGTACCTATCTTGGCCACGAGTCCGCTGACATCGTTCGCCTTTCCGTCCACGGTCACGTTGACGGTAAGGGTGCACCCGGTGGGTTCGACCTGTTCGCGGACGAAGGTCTTGTCACCGTTTCCGGTGAAGGTGTATCCTGCCATATTGGCGACGTTGGCCTTGAGGGTCTTTCCGTCGGAGGTGTAGAAGGTGTATCCGGTGAGGGCGTTGGAGCCGATGGCGGTCAGTCCGCTGCCGAACACGACGGTCTCGAGGGCGGAGCAGCCCCTGAGGGAGTTGGTACCGATCCTCGCGACGCTGTCGGCGAGGACGATGCTCCTGATTCCGGAGTAGGAGTAGAAGGAGAAGTCCCCGATCTCGGTGACGCCCTCCTCCACGACGACGTTCTCGAAGTATCCCCTGAACTGGTACCAGGGTGCGGTGGTCGCCGCCCAGTTGCCTGCGGAACCGTTTCCGGAGATCACGAGGGTCTTGGTGATGTAGTCTATCTTCCAGGAGACGTCGGATGCGGTTCCGTGGATGTTGTCAAGGAACAGGGTTCCGTTGTATCCGTAGAACTCCTTTGCGACGAGGTTGAAGTCCTTGGCGGCGATCTCGGTATCGCCTTCGTAGAAGGTCATTCCGAACAGACCGCGCATTCCGAGCTCCTTCAGGCCGGTTCCGATGTAGATGTGGTTCGCTACATAGCTGACTATGCAGTATTTTCCGGTTCCAATGAGGCTGTCTGCAAGGACGATGTCGTTCAGATAGGGGAATTTGTAGAACGCGTATTCTCCGAGGTAGGTGATTCCCTCGTCGACGATAAGGCTGGTGATGCTGCTCCTGATGCTGTACCAGGGGGAGGTCTTGGCGGCCCAATCGTAGGTGGCTCCCTCTCCGTAGATGGTGAGGGTACCGGTGGAACGGTCGAATGTCCAATAGGAATTGTCTCCTGCCGCTCCGCTTTCCGCTACATGTGCGTAAAGCGTCATGTCATGGAAGATCTTGGAGCCGTCATACCATTTATCGGTCATTCCTTCGTCCAGATAATATCCGAAGACAGGTCTGGGGCTGTCGAGGAGTCCGCCTCTTGCGACTTCAACGGTTTCTTCGGTACCATCGTCGTAGATGATGCTGACGAAACAGGAAGGATCCGATTCGAAGATCGCAGTGAATGTCAAATCAGAATTAACTTTAACTCCAGCAATGAACCCGTCCCATCCGATAAATGTGAACACGGTTCCTTTTACAGGTTCCATGAAAGGCACCATGGGTGGAGCGAGGATGATGGATCCTTCCGCCGCATGGTAGGTCGCGGTGAACTTTCCGTATGCGAAGGTCACTTTGTAGGTGGTGCCCGTACTGCTGTCGGAAGAGCCCTCGTTTGTTTCCTTGGGGACGATTCCCTGGTCTACGAAGGTCTTATCGCCGGTTCCGACGAACATGTGGCCGGCCATATTGGCGACGTTGGCCTTGAGGGTCTTTCCGTCGGAGGTGTAGAAGGTGTATCCGGTGAGGGCGTTGGAGCCGATGGCGGTCAGTCCGCTGCCGAACACGACGGTCTCGAGGGCGGAGCAGCCCCTGAGGGAGTTGGTACCGATCCTCGCGACGCTGTCGGCGAGGACGATGCTCCTGATTCCGGAGTAGGAGTAGAAGGAGAAGTCCCCGATCTCGGTGACGCCCTCCTCCACGACGACGTTCTCGAAGTATCCCCTGAACTGGTACCAGGGTGCGGTGGTCGCCGCCCAGTTGCCTGCGGAACCGTTTCCGGAGATCACGAGGGTCTTGGTGGCGTAATCGATGGTCCATTTCACATGGTCCGCGGATCCGTTGATCTTTTCAAGGTACAGGGTTCCGTTGTTTCCATAGAACTCCTTGGACACGAGGTTGAAGTCCTTGGCGGCGATCTCGGCGTCCCCTTCGTAGAAGGTCATTCCGAACAGACCGCGCATTCCGAGGTCCTTAAGGCCGGAACCGATCTTGATGTGTTCCGCGGCATAGGTGACGACGGCGTATTTGCCGGTACCTACAAGACTGTCGGGGAACACGATCTCGGTAAGGTTGCTGTATTTGTAACAGGCGTATTCTCCGAGGTAGGTGACCCCTTCCCCGATGACGAGGCTCGAGATGTAGTTTTTGAGGCTGTACCAAGGTGTGGTCTTGGGCTCCCAGTCGTAGGTCGCTCCTTCCCCGTACAGGGTAAGGGTTCCGGTAGAGCGGTCGAGCTCCCAGTAGACGTCGTCTCCCGCTGTGCCGGACCTGGCGACATCCGCGAAAACGGTGATGTCGGAGTAGATCCTGGTGGTTGCCGACCAGGGCTCGCTCATTCCTTCGTCGAGGTAGTATTTGAAAACGTCCCTGGGTTCGGCGATGATGCCTCCATGGGGTACATAGACGGTCACATCGGTACCGTCGTTGTATACGATCTTGACGGAGTACATGGGTTCGGAGGCGAAAAGGGCCCTGAACTCCAGATCCGAGGTCACGGTCATTCCCGTATTGTATCCTTCCCATCCCACGAAGGTATAAACAAGGCCTTCGGAGGGGTCTTTCACAGGTACCATGGTGGGGATCTCCACAGGGTCCCCGTAATGGGCCGTATAGGTTGTCTCGAATTCGCCGAACACGAACGTTACCGTGTATCCGGCATCATCACCCTTTACATCCGTTCCTCCGAATGAGGTATCGGACGCATCCGTGATGACGAATGCTATGCAGATCACGGCGATTATCATGCCGATGATCTTCATTGTCTCTCCGCGGGACAGACGGTTTTTGTCTGACTCCGCGACTGCTGTACTACTAACCATAGTAATTTGATATCTGAACATCTATTTTTAACCGTTATTGAATTCAGACAAGTCCAATTATGCATCCATCTGTAATTTCCTTTCAGATGTTTATAAATCCTCTTTTTGTACGTCCAATAGTTCCATTTGGTTCTTGATACGGGATGTCATACAGAGTAGGTTTTAGCAAAAGATGAAATGGGTCGTCCCGGATGGGACGGTAAGGGGTTTCACTCGCCGAGAAGCTCTTTCCAGCAGCTCTCGAAGAACATGTTCTTCTGTCTTACCGCGGACTCGCGGTCGAACAGGTCCTGCAGGGAGATGAGCATCTGGGCATCGGTGGATGCGGGGGAGGTACCTCCGTAGGAGATCCTCCTTTCCACGCATGCCATGACCTCGATGGTCTTGTAGACGTCCTCCTCGATGAGGGGGGAGAACTCCTTGTACTTTTCGAGGGGCAGGTCGCCGAGGGTGAGCCCGTTGGACTCGCAGTACTTCACGGCGGCACCGACGATGGCATGGGCCTCCCTGAAGGGGACGTTCTTGGTCACAAGGTAGTCGGCAAGGTCGGTAGCATTGATGAAACCGGCGTTGGTGGATGCGAGCATCCTCTCCTTGTTGACGGTCATGGTCGCCACTACCTTGGCCATGATGTTGGCGCAGTCGGTGAGGGTCTGGAGACTGTCCATCACGGGTTTCTTGTCTTCCTGGAGGTCCCTGTTGTACGCGAGGGGGAGGCTCTTGGTGGTCACGAGCATGGTGACCAGGCTTCCGATGATGCCTCCGGTCTTACCTCTGGTCAGCTCGCAGATATCGGGGTTCTTCTTCTGGGGCATGATGGACGAACCGGTGGAGTACCTGTCGTCCATGGTGACGAACCCGAAGACCTGGGAGGACCACAGGACCAGCTCCTCGCAGAGGGAGGAGAGGCTGATGGCCGCCATGGACGCGTCGAACGCGAACTCGGTGACGAAGTCCCTGGAACCCACGGTGTCCATGGAGTTCTCGGTGGGGTCTTTGAAACCGAGGAGGTCGGAGGTCATCTTCCTGTCGATGTCGTAGGTGGTGCCTGCGAGGGCGGCCGATCCGAGGGGGCACTTGTTCATCCTCTCGAGGGCGTCCATGAACCTGTCCGCATCCCTTCCGAACCTGAACGCATGTGCGAGCATGTGCTGGGCGAGGGTCACGGGCTGGGCGTGCTGGAGATGGGTGAACCCGGGGAGGACGGTCTCCCCGTTGGCCTTGGCGACGTCCTGCAGGGACGCGATGAGCCTGTCGATGGCCTCCACGGCACCGAGGGCGGCGTCCCTGATGTACATCTTGAAGTCGGTTGCGACCTGGTCGTTCCTGCTCCTGCCGGTGTGGAGTTTTCCTCCTGCGGGACCGATCATGTTGGTGAGCTTGGTCTCGATGTTGGTGTGGATGTCCTCCAAGGTGTAGTCGAGCTCGAGCTCTCCCGCCTCGACCGTCTTGGCGATCTTCCTGAGACCGTCGGTGATCAGGTCCGCGTCCTCCGCAGGGATGATCCCGCGTGCCTTGAGCATACGGACGTGGGCGAGGGACCCCATGACGTCGTAGAACGCCATCCTGGAGTCCACATCGAGGGACGTGGTGAACATCAGGGTACCCTCGTCCATGCCGCCGTCGAACCTTCCGGACCAGAGCGCTTTGCCGGCCATCTTATCACTGTTTCTCTTTGTGTGCCCTGGCGGCGGTCTGGTCGGGAAGTCCCCAGACGTAGATGAATCCCATCGCGGCCTTGTGGTCGAAGGTGTCCACGGTGTCTTTGGAGTAGGTTGCGAGACCGGTGTCGTACAGGGAGGTGGGGGATTTCCTACCGACGACGGTGACGGATCCCTTGAAGAGCTTCACGCGGACGGTACCGTTGACGTATTTCTGGGTGGCGTCGATGAAGGCGTTGATGGGCTCCCTGAGTCCTCCGAACCACTGTCCGTCGTAGACCATCCTGGTGAACTTCTGCTCGATTCCCCTCTTGAAGTCGAGGACCTCTCTCTGGAGGGTCATGGCCTCGATGGCCTTGTGGGCGGTGATGATGGTGACGGCGGCGGGGCACTCGTAGGTCTCACGGCTCTTGATACCGACGAGCCTGTCCTCGACGTGGTCGATCCTTCCGACACCGTTGTCTCCGGCGACCTTGTTGAGCTTCTCGATGAGCTCCACGCCGTCCATCCTCTTTCCGTCGAGTCCGACGGGGACTCCCTGCTCGAACTCGATCTCGATGTAGGTGGGGGTGTTGGGGGCTTTCTCGGGGTCCACGGTGTGTGCCCATACGCCTGCGGGGGGCTCCTCCCATGCGTTCTCGAGGGCACCGCACTCGCAGGATGCTCCCCAGAGGTTCTCGTCCCTGGAGAAGGGGCTGCTCTTCTTGGCCTTGATCTCGATGCCGTGCTCTGCGGCGTAGTCGATCTCCTCGTCCCTGGAGGTGACCCACTCGCGCTGGGGTGCGAGGATCTTGAGGTCGGGGTCCTGTGCGACGATACCTGCGTCGAACCTGACCTGGTCGTTTCCTTTACCGGTGCATCCGTGTGCGATGTACTTGGCGCCTTCTTGTTTGGCAATCTTGACGAGGGTCTTCGCCATGAGGGGCCTGGCGATGGCGGTGGACAGGGGGTAGATGTCCTGGTAGAGACCGTTGGCCTTCACGAGGGGCCATACATACTCCTCGACGAACTCCTTCCTTACGTCGAAGAAGTCGGATTTGATGGCTCCGTTCCTGAGGGCGCGTGCCACGATGTCGTCCTCGTTGGGGGGCTGTCCGACGTTGACGGAGATAGCGATGACGTCGACGTTGTAGTTCTCTTTGAGCCAATGGATGTCGACGGAGGTGTCGAGTCCTCCGGAGTATGCAAGGACGACCTTGTCGCGCTTGCCTTCTGCTTTGGTAGAAGAATCGTTTGCCATGTCCCGCCTTATTGATTCCATATATTTATTCTAGGCATAGCGGACCGTACATCGTGGTGGGATTACGACCGATATCGGACTTTATGCGGGGGAACCTGTACCCTGTCCGCCGATGGACACGCAGGTCTTCCTGTACTGCCAATGTGCGAGCCCCATCATCATGAACCCTCCGATGATCTCACCGACGGTGAGTCCCCAGTAGAACCAGTCCATGTTCTGGGTGCTGGCGATCAGGAATATGCAGATCAGCAGGACGTTGCGTAGGAACGCGGACAGGAGGGCGTACGGGCTCTTCTTCATGGCGGAAAGCATCGACGAACCGACTGAAATGAGACCGTAGAACGGCATGAAAAGTGCGTAGATGCAGATCACACGGGCCATCTCGTCACGGTAGATCTCCATGCCCCCTCCGTAGGTGAACGCAAGGACGACCAACGGTGACGCCAATGCCATGAGGGCGGCCATACCCACTCCGAACACAGAGGCGGACCTGACGGTATACCTGTACCCCTGACCCAGCTTCTCTGCGTTCCTCTGGCCTATGGCGGCGGAACACACGGGAACCATCGCGGAGGCGAACGCCTGTGCCGGGACCATGACCAAGGAAATGGCCCTCCAGGGCATGTTGTAAACGGTCAGTCCCTCAGGTCCGCCGCAGTTGATCACAAGCGACACGAGGACCAGGTTGAGGAGGGACATTACGTTCATCTCGAGCATTTGGGGAAGTCCCACATAGAGGACGTCCTTGATGGCGTCGGCCTCGAACCTGAACCCCTTGAGCCTGAGGGGAAGGAACATCTTCCCGGAACGGTAGAGGTACAGCATGGTGCAGACCGAGAACGCCGAGGAGACCATGGTCGCGGCGGACGCACCCATCAGGCCCATTCCGAGGCCGAAGATCAGCAGAGGGTCCATGACCATGTTCACGACGGCGGATACGGAATTGATCAGGGAGGTCTTCTTGGCTGCACCCTCCCCTCTCATGGCCCCGCTCAGGACACCGGACATTATGGGGAAGATACAGCAGAGGAAAAGGGGCGTCAGGTATTCGCGGCACCCGTCGAGGATGTCCGCACCGCCCATGAGCACGACGATGGGCTCCATCAGGAAGTACATCAGTATGCCGAGCGGTACGGACACCAGGGTCATCATGACGAGAATCTGCGGGATCCTCCTGCCAGCGGCGTCCGTCTCCCCTGCCCCGATGAGACGGGACACCGATACGTTGAGTCCGACACCTATCCCGTTCCCCACACCGATCATGAGGAAGAACAGGGAGGACACGAGGGAGATCGACGAAAGGGCGTCAACGCCGAGCGATGAGCACCAGATGCTGTCCACGAAGAGGTTGACCTGTCCGATAAGGAACGAGATCGCTATAGGCACGACCATGGAACGGATGGCCTTGCGCGGGTCACCCAGAAGCATCTGTACGTCCTTGGTCTCCGACATGGGTATCGTACCGCGGATACCGTCATCCGATTAAGGGGTTTTGCAACCCTGTCTCAGGACGGTCCCGTCACGGTCTTCCGGGACTCCAGTTTCCTGGACAGGTCTTTCAGGGCGTGTGTGGTGAAAATGGTTATGACGAACATCATGGTGAAGTTCGTCACATCGCATCCCCAGTATATCGCCTTCATCGAGAACATGCCTGCCACGTAGAACGCCGCTAGGAACAATATCTCCCTTGCAAGGGTCAGGACGCTGGCGGTGACCGCATGGCGGGTGGCCTGGAGGATGGAGGTCCCCACACGGCGGAACGTATGGAACACGCAGGTGAGCGAGAACACCCTTACCGCATACACCATCTCGTCGTAGACCTCGTACATGCTGTCCGAGTTCATGAACGCCTTGACGAGGATGTCGGCGAACAGGAGGATGAACACCATGAAGACCAGTTCCATGGTCAGTGTGATGCGGTAGGTGAGCCTGCAGCTTTCCCTTATCTTGTCCATGTCACCCTGGCCTATGTCCGCGGATATGATCGGGACCAAGGCTTTGGATATCGCCGTGACCGGTATCAGGGTGAGCTCTATGAATCTGAACGCATAGCTGTACACCACGAACCCGGCGGTCCCGCCGCAGGCGTAAACCAGCGCGTTCTGGGGTACGCAGAGCAAGGGGGCCACGAACATCTCCAGGGCGCAGGGGACGCCTACGATGCAGACCTCCTTCAACGTCCCGCGTTCGAAGGTCCCCTTTCCGAAGGACATCGTGATGTACGACCTTCCCGACAGGTACCACCAGAAACCGATCACGGACACGGACAGATACGACAGGCATGTCGCGTACGCGGCACCTTCCACCCCCATTCCCGCGGCGTAGATGAGGATCGGGTCGAGGACCATGTTCAGTACGGACGCGAGGATCGAAAGGCCCATGGACAGTTTCACCGCACCTTCGGCTCTCAGCATTCCCGCCCATACGGCGTTCATCGTCAGGAAGAACGAGAGGATCAGGAACGGTCTGATGTACTGCAGGCACAGGTCCATGTCGTCGGAACCTCCGCAGAACCCGATGATCGGTTCGGTTAGGGACCACATCAGGACGGACATGGACAGGGAGACCACCAGCATCATCACGACCGTGGTGGAGACGACCTTGTCCGCGGACGCTTTGTCTCCCGCCCCGATGTATTTCGCTATGGCGGCGGAAGCACCAACCCCCAGACCAGTTCCCATCGAGGCGATCATGCCGTAGACGGGGTGGGAAAGGGAGATGGCTGAAAGTTCGGCGGAGCCGAGACCGGAACACCATACGCTGTCCACGAACGTCTGCAGGTTCTCCACCAGCAGGGCGAAGAACAGCGGTAGCGACATCATCAGCAGGGTCTTGCGCGGTGAGCTCAGGAGATTGTCGAGCTCCTTTCTGTGGTCTGACACGGATGTCCGATTGGACTCTTGTTAATATTTATTTCATATTGATATTAAAAATTATGAATTATGACATATAATCCTAATTAAATATCAAAAATCGTAACACTATTGATGTCAAAATTAGATAAAAGTATGTATCCAATCGATTGAATTTACATTTGTCCGAACCATGGAAGCAGTATGCGGGATACGGTTGTTCGTCATTGCCTGTATAGATAATATTTTCCTTTAAAGGAAAATAGCTATTAGATTATTCCATAATTGTATAATTATATCCTTTTTGTAATAAAAATTAATTATTATTCCAATTA
>JAKSHW010000048.1 GCA_024399195.1 archaeon
CGTACCCATCGCTGGATAAGGACGATCGTTCTCATAGCGGTATCGTTGTTGACGTTCCTCGTGGTATGGTGGTTCGTCACATACATGATGGGCAGCAAATGGTTCCCTACTCCCGACAAGGTCTTCAACGCCTTAATCGACCTGTTCACCTACGGAGACCCCGTCGGCGGACACACCATGTGGGAATACATACAGACCAGTCTGATGACCTTTGTATACGGTTTCGTCATCGCACTCGTGATCGCAGTCCCCTTAGGACTTCTCTTCGGTTACATCAAACCCCTCAGGGAGTTCATCACCCCCTGGATCGAGGTAGTACGTCCCATCGCACCTATCGCATGGGCACCCATCTTCGTCCTTTCCTTCGGTTCCAAGCTCGGACCCGCCCTCGTCGTTTTCATAGGAATCTTCTTCCCCCTGCTTACCAACATCATGTTCGGTGTACAGAGGATCGACAAGAACTGGTTGGACGCCGCCAAAACCCTCGGTGCGAGCAATCTCCAGATCTTCTACAAGATCGTCCTTCCCGCCACCGTCCCCTATATCCTCAACGGTATAAAGGTCGGTCTCGGAGTCGGATGGATGTGTATCGTCGCAGCCGAGCTGTACAACAAGTTCGGAGGTATCGGACAGTTCCTTGTGGACTCCGTCAACAACGGACTGATGGAGAACGCCTTCGCGGCCATCATCATAATCGCGGTCCTCGGACTGCTCACCACCGGTATCGCGGAGTATGTCAGTAAGATCGTTTCCCGCAGAATGGGGTTGGATGCATGAACACCGAAACAAAGACTTCGGAAGAAAGGGTACGTGCGGACCGTACCGACAAACTGTACGAACACATTCCCGAGGGAAGCACCCTTCTCTCCATCGAGGGCCTGAACGTGACCTACCGCACCGAGAAGAACACCACCGTTGCGGTGGAGAGGTTCGACCTCGACGTCAAGAAAGGAGAGCTTATCTCCATCATCGGTCCCTCTGGATGCGGTAAATCGACCATCCTCAGGTCCATCGCAGGCCTTCAGAAACCCACCGCAGGTACCGTCAAGATCGATGGAAAGGAATGCACCGCCCCCGGTTCCGACAGAGGTATGGTGTTCCAGGACTTCGCACTGTTCCCTTGGAGGACCGTCCTCCAGAACGTCGAGTTCGGAATGGAGATCGCAGGCGTACCCAAGGAGGAACGCAAGGAAAGGGCCCTCAGATACGTCAAGGCGGTAGGTCTGGAGAAGTTCGCTAACTCGATGATCCACGAACTCTCAGGAGGTATGAAGCAGCGTGTCGGTATCGCACGTGCCCTCGTCATGCATCCTGCGGTCATCCTCATGGACGAACCCTTCGGCGCCCTCGATGCACAGACCAGGAACATCATGCAGGAAATGCTCGTCAAGATCGTGGAACACAGTGCAAGGACCATCCTGTTCGTCACCCACTCCGTGGACGAGGCACTGTACCTTTCCGACAGGGTCGTCATCCTCAGCAAACGTCCCTCCACCGTCTACAAGATCGTCGAGGTCCCCTGGAAAAGACCCAGAGACCGTGCAGACCCCGAGTTCGCCGCCCTGAGGAAGACCATCCTCGGATACCTCGAAGAGCAGAACGTCATGGAATGACGGCATTCTGGAAAACCTTTTCAAAACCCCTTAATAAGGGGACACCATGGGTCCATCATCCAAGGCGTCCTGATGATTCTCAAGTACTTTACGAAACGTGAATGGTTCCTCACCTGTGTATGTGTCTGTTTAATCATGGTCCAGGTCTACCTCGACCTCGCCATACCCGACTATATGAACCTGATCACAGACGCCATCCTTATCAGCAAGAGCGACGAGGTCATGTACTACGGAGGCCGCATGATCCTCTTCGCGTTCATCAGTCTGGGAGCGTCCCTCAGTGCAGGATTCATCGCGGCCAATGTCGCAGCCTCGTTATGCAGGACGTTACGCAGGAAACAGTTCGAACGTGTACAGTCTTTCTCGATGCAGGACATCGACGGGTTCTCCGCGGCAAGCCTGATCACACGCTCCACCAACGACACCTATCAGATCATGGTGTTCGTCGGCAGGGGATTGCAGATGATCATCAAATCCCCTCTGATCGCAGTATGGGGCATATACAAACTGTCCGGAAGGGCATGGGAATGGACCGCCTCCACCGCCGTGGCGGTCATCGTCCTGGTGGCGTTGATGATGGGTATCCTCAGCCTTACCATGCCCCGTTTCAAGAAGATACAATGGCTTACGGACGGCATCAATCGTGCCACGAGGGAGAACATCGACGGGGTCAGGGTCATCAGGGCCTACAACGCCGAATCGTATCAGGAGAAGAAGTTCGAGAAGGGCAATGACGACCTCCTCGAGAACAACCTCGGTGCGATAAAGCTCATGGCACCCCTGTTCCCCGTGGTGAGCTCCATAAACAACTTCCTCACCCTGGCGATCTATTGGATCGGTGCATCGCTGATAGCGGCCACATCCTCCACCGAAGAACAGTTGTACACCTTCTCGGACATGATCGTGTTCTCCTCCTACGCCATGCAGGTCATCTCCGCGTTCATGCTCCTCATGGGCGTGTTCAGGATGCTCCCCAGGGCGAAGGTCGCAAGCAAAAGGATACAGGAGGTCATCGAACACGAACCCTCGCAGATGGACGGTACCCATGACGGAAATACCGGGACCATCGGGGAGATCGAGTTCAGGAACGTGTCGTTCACCTATCCCGGTACTGCCAAGAAGGTCTTGGACGACGTCAGTTTCAAAGTATCCCAAGGCGAGACCCTCGCCGTCATAGGTCCCACCGGATGTGGAAAGACCTCGTTGGTGAACCTGATCATGAGGTTCTACGACGCCTCCGAGGGGCAGGTCCTCGTGGACGGCATCGATGTGAAGGAATACACCATCAAGGGACTCCATACCAAGATGGGATACGTACCCCAGAACGCCATCATATTCTCGGGTTCCGTGGAGATGAACGTGAACTACGGAAAAGGCTCAGAAACACGTACGGTGGACGATGTGAGGTACGCCTTGCGTATCGCCCAGGCCGAATCGTTCGTGGACGACATGCCCGACGGCCTGAACGCACATGTATCGCAACATGGAAGAAACGTCTCAGGAGGTCAGAAACAGAGGATATCCATCGCACGTGCGGTATGCCGCAGACCGGAGATGTTCCTCCTCGACGACACGTTCTCGGCCCTCGACTACCGTACCGACAGGGACCTCAGAGACGCCTTGAAAAAGGAAACGGGGGGTTCCACCGTCCTGATAGTCGCACAACGCATAGGCACCATCCGTGATGCGGACAGGATCCTCGTTATGGACCATGGGAAGATAGTCGGCATGGGAAGGCACGAGGACCTGATATCGTCCTGTGAGATGTACAGGGACATAGCACGTTCCCAATTATCCGAGGAGGAACTGCAATGAGCCCGCCCAACAACGGACGCGGAACCCCTCCGTGGGCAGTGAGAGAGAAACCGAAGAACCTCAGGAAGGCCATGGGCGACCTGTTGGGCTACATAGGGAAGTACCGTTTCAGCATCCTCCTGGGAGTCGCGCTCTCGGTCATCGGAGCGATACTATCGCTCATCGGTCCCCAGTACGTGGAGGCGATCGCCAACACCATCCAGGACGGCATAGGCCCCGGCAAGACCATCGATACCGCGCGCATCCTTGTCCTCGCTGCGACGGCTATCGGCCTGTACGCTTTGGGCGTGGTGTTCTCCACATCGGAACACTACATCATATCCTCTACTTCGGAGAAGATAGCAAACCTCCTCCGCCGCGACCTGTCCCACAAGATAGACCGCATACCCCTGGGATACTACGACAACAGCAGCACAGGGGACATCATGAGCAGGCTGACCAACGATGCGGACACCATCGGCGAGTCCTGCAGTCAGAGCATCAGCATGCTCATAACCTCGCTCACGACCATCGTCGGTGCGGCCGTGATGATGTTCTACACCAACGCCACCCTCGCATCGGTGGCCATCATACCCTCGCTGTTCGGGTTCGTCCTCATGTTCACCATCATGAAACGTTCCCAGAAATACTTCAGAAGACAGACACGCGACCTGGGGGCGATGAACGGGCTCGTCGAGGAGGTCTACTACGGTCACGACATCGTCATGGCATACAATGGGGAGGAGTCCGCATCGAAGAGGTTCGAGCACATCAACGACGACCTGTACACGAGTTCGTACCGTGCGAGGTTCATCTCCTCCACCATGCCGCAGATGATGAACTTCATCAACAACCTCGGATACGTCATAGTCTGCATATTCGGTTCCATGATGGTCATCGAAGGCAGCATCGGATACGGTGTCATCGTGGCGTTCATCATCTACGTGAGGCAGTTCACACAGCCCATGAACCCCCTCTCCGACTCATTGGTGTCCATGCAGTCCGTCGCGGCGGCCTCCGAAAGGGTGTTCGAACTTCTCAACGCCGAGGAGATGGAGGACGAATCCCACAAGGACACCGTACTTCCCGACATCAAGGGAAGAGTCGAATTCGACCACATCAGGTTCGGATACCTTCCCGGAAAGACCATCATCGACGACTTCTCACTGACCGTGGAACCGGGGATGAAGATAGCCATAGTCGGACCCACCGGTGCAGGAAAGACCACCATCGTGAACCTGCTCATGAGGTTCTACGAGATCGACGAGGGCGAGATCAGGATAGACGGCATCCCCACATCCTCGATGACACGTTCGCAGGTCCACTCCCTTTTCTCCATGGTACTGCAGGACTCATGGCTCTTCAACGGCACCATCCGTGAGAACATCAGGTACAACAAGGAGGACATGTCGGACGAGAAGATTGAGGAAGCCTGCAAAGCCGTAGGCATCCATGAGTTTATATCGGGACTCCCCGACGGATACGGTTCCGTGATAGGCGACCGTTCCAACATGTCGTCCGGTCAAAGACAGCAGCTCACCATCGCAAGGGCCGTTGCAAGGGACGCCCCGCTGATCATCCTCGACGAGGCAACAAGCTCCGTGGACACCCGTACGGAGAAGATCATCCAAGACGCCATGGACCGGCTCACCGCCGGAAGGACGTCCTTCGTCATAGCCCACAGGCTGTCCACCATCAGGAACGCGGACATCATCCTCGTGATCAAGGAAGGACACATCGTAGAGAAGGGAAACCATCACGAGCTGCTCGCCCTGAACGGATTCTATAAGGAGCTCTACGACAGCCAGTTCGAGAACTGCGACTGATCATGCGAAACCGGAGGACACCAGCAAGGGGATGCATTTCCTCTCGGTGACCTCCGATACCTTCTGCAGAAACTCTTCGGTAGACGCCAACGGTATGTCGACGGTCATGGTGATGTTCATCTCGTACTCGAACCTGGGCTGACCTAGGAAGAAACGGGTACATTTCGACACGATACGGTCACGGTCCGCATAGCCGAACGTCAGGGAATATGTGTTACAGGCCTTACGCAGGACGATCTTCCCCGCGTCCAAGGCGGAGTCCGCCCCCTGCGTATATGCATGCACAAGACCTCCCGTACCGAGGAGCGTACCTCCGAAATAACGTACGACGACCACAAGCACATCGGTCAGCGACCTTCCCTTGATCACGGCCATGATGGGTTTGGCGGCCGTGCCCGAAGGTTCTCCGTTATCGCTGCTGCGTTCTATACGGAGATTGCCTCCGTAGACCGAACCGTAACAGTAGTGTGTGGCGTTGGGGAACCTCACCGTTACCTCTGCCAACCCCGCACGCATCTCCTCCTCCGTGGTACACGGGATGGCTATGCCTATGAAACGGGAACCTTTGACGGTGAACTCCGCCATTGCAGGGGACTCCAGGGTGAGATAGTCGGCCAACGATGCCATACCCTCCCCCATACGTTCCGACATTAAGGAACTTCGGTGTCCCCATATGGATTTATCAACTGTGTGGAAGATACCCGTCTATGTCCGACATCCCCCAGAAACCGAACAAGCATATCTGTCTGACCAACCGCAGACCCCTCATGATCTCCTCGGACCCCGAAGGGGAACTGTTCGCAGCATTGGCGGACCCCGACGTGCTGACGCTGGTCAGAGGTCTTTCCAAGGAGGAGGCACGTTCACCGTTCACCGACGGACTTTTCGGTCTCGACGAACCGAAGACCAACGCCGCCGTGAAGAAGATGAAAAGCGTAGGTCTGATCTCCTCCCGCAGGGACGGGGATGCACATGTGTATTTCCTCAACGCACCGAGGTTCAGGGACCTCGCCATGTTCCTCAACGACCTTGTCAAGGAATGACAGTATCCGTTTTAAACGACTTACCCCTACCCCAGGGACAATGAACAAGATCCTCCGTTTCAATTTCGTACACCAGGGAAAACATGAGAACCTGCAGGTGGCCGCAGAGAAAAGCACCGGTAAGCTCATCCTCCGCTGTACAGGTTTCTTCGGGAAGGAGTCCGAGATCCCCGATTTCTCCTGGGACTACATAATGGACGAAGGCGATTGGGAGAAGCTCATAATGGCCATCGAGGACGCAGAGGCCCTCAAATGGAACGTACAGTACAACGATGCCCTCGCCGAGGACGCGACCGAATGGTCTATCGAGATCCACCGTCTCGGCAAACACACTATCTCCGAGGGATACGGGAAGTTCCCCGCCACCTACGGACAGCTTTACGAGGATATGCTCTCCTTCGTCAAGATGAAACGCAGACAGGTCGTCCCCGACCCCGAGAGGCTCAACTACTTCGCCTTCGTGGAGCAGAACGGTGAGAAATGCCCCATGTTCTTCGCGGACAACAACGAGAAAACCCTCACCTTCTACGGGTTCACCGACGATTACAACAAGGACGGATCGTTCTTCATGAACGACAGCGACTGGAAGGAGATACACGACATCATCGACAGGTTCGACCTCTATTCCATATACAGCGAGCTTCCCGCCCCCTGCCCCGGTGAGAAACAGGACCTCCAGGCGAGCGTCTCCCTGGGATACAAACCCGGAAGGCTCGTCCAGAGATACGTTGGATACTATCCCGGTTTCTGGGAGGCCCTATCCAAAGAGGTGAGAGCCTTCGCGGAAAAGATATACTCCGAAGGAAGAAAACCCGCCGATGACAACATCGGTGGGCTGTGACCTTCAGAACAGGGACTTGATAAGGCCGTAGAGGAAGACCTGTATCTTGTCGAGGGTGGAGAGGTCCATCCTCTCGTCTGGGGAGTGGGCCCCGTAGATCGTCGGACCTATGGAAATGGCCTCCATGTCGGGATACAGGTCCTTGAATATGCTGGTCTCGAGACCGGCATGGGTCACGGTCACCTTCGGTTCATAGCCGAAGAGCCCCTTGAAACATTCCACAGACCTGACCACGAGGTGTTCCCCCGCATCCTCCCTCCACGCAGGGAACACCGAAGGTCTCTCATAACTTCCGCCTTGGGCGATCCCCTCTATCTTCTCCAATATCCTGTCCATGGTCTCTCCGTCAGACGTCCTGGGTTTCACCACGACCTCTACATGGCCATCACCCGTGTGTACGACCCCGATGTTGGACGATGCGGATATCCCGTATCCGTCACGGCCGAGGACGCCGTTCGGGAATTCAGACAGCTTTCCGAGAACCATCGATGTGAATCCTTCCGTCCATTCCTCGGAAGGTGCGTCCATAGGTCTCAGAGAGATCTCCATGGTATCCTCCACCGCACCGTACTCCTCTTTCACGTCGGCGACGAACGCGGATATGTCGCATCCACCCGGAACGGAGAACAGGACCTTGCACGAAAGGGGGATTGCGTTGGGTGCGGAACCGCCATCGATGGACGCGATCCTGACCCCTTCGAGGGACCTCAGGAACCTGACGGCCAAAAGTATCGCGTTTGCACGTCCGCAGTCCACGTCGATGGCCGAATGGCCTCCCTTCAACCCGGAGATCTCCAAAAGATAGTGGTTTCCGGAGGAGGGGGAGCATTCCACACCGTACGATACGGTCGCATCGCAGGAACCTCCGCTGCCGATGCATATCTCCCCGAAGTCCTCGCTGTCTATATTGATCAGATACTTTCCTTCCAACCAATCCTTTCCCAGCTTGGAGGCTCCGATAAGGCCTATCTCCTCGTCGGAGGTGAAAAGTCCTTGGATCCCGATGCCTTCGAGCTCCGGATCGGTAAGGGCGCACAGTATGACGGCCATACCGCTTCCGTCATCGGCCCCCAAGGTCGTACCTTTGGCATGCATCCATCCGTCCTTCTCGTAGATCTCCAAGGGGGTGTTCCTGAAATCGAAGGGACCCACTGAATTCGGAACCATGTCCTGATGGGCCTGGAGGACCACGGTACGCCCCTCGGTACCGGGACGCACTATCAGGACGTTGTCGGCCTCGTCACGCCTGTGTTCCAGACCGTGCCTCTCAGCGAAATCCTCGAGGTAACCTGCGATGAGGTCGTGATGACCTGACGGTCTGGGGATACGTGTGAGCTCGATGAAGGTTTCCAATACTTTGGACATATGACCACTTGGGTGAAAATCCCGCTTGCGGTATATGTCCGTAACGATTCAGAAACCGTCCATACGTTTCAGGAAGACCTTGTCGACGTTGGTGACCCGTGCCATCTTGGCGATCTCGGGGTCCGCGGAGCCTTTGAGGACGTCCGAACGCAGACGGGGATAGTTGACCATGCTGATACGGTCGTACTCGCCGGTCTCCTTCAGACGGGCCACGATCTCGGTCTTGTCCTCGGGGAAATCCACCCTCCTCTCATGACGGACCAGGGCCTTGTACGTATGTCCTTTCACACCCATGAAGCCGGTGGAGTCGGAATATTCGATCAGTCTGCGGGTGACGTCGTCCCTCTGCGATTCCAGCATGGCCTGACGTCTTTTCAACGCCTTGATCTTCTCATCGAGGTCCGCATATTCGTCCACGAGCCGCACCCCTTCGTCCTCGTCATACGACAGTTCCCCGCGGGAAAGCCTGTCACCGTGTATCATACGCGGACATTCCGCACGCAGAGGACAGATCTCGCACTGGACGGTCTCCCTGGGCAACGGGTCCCTGAGGATACCGATGTCGGCGAGGTCCAACGAAAGGGTGTCCAACAACGAGGTCACCTTGGACAGGTCCACGATGTGCTCCACGGTCATGGCGGTGGCGAGGAACCTCCACTGTACGACCACCCTGTCGACTCCGGGGATGTTGTATAGGGCCCAGACCGCGTTGACAGCCATCTCCGGATCCTTTTCAAGGTCCTCCTTCGACCTCAGGCCTGTCCCCGTGAGGTACTTGCAGACGTATGCGGTACGTCCCCTCTTGGCGATCTCGTCTATGCATACCTCCAAAGACTGACCTCTAGGAAGGTTCTGCACCCCGTGCAGATCGGAAGCTATGATGTCCATCGCCGCGAAACTGTTGGCGGTGAGGATGAAATTGGATATGCATTTCTCGCCGAACTTGATGAAGGTGTGCTGTTCCCCCTGAGGGTCCATCAAAAACTCCGAAAGGGAATCCCATTCGTCCCAGAACGCATCGTACATCTCGTCACGCGAGACACGGTGTCCCATGATGCGTGAACTGCCCATACCCGCTATCGCACGGCGTACAGCAAGGTCCATGCATTCGGCGGGACCGATGGGTCTCCTATCGGAACTCCCATGACAGAAAGCGTAAGGACACTGACGGAACCTCTCGAGGTCGCGATACGTTAGGACTTTCATCGGACACCGATGGCGGTGGCAGTATATCGTACTGATGCCGGGTTACGGCCATTTTCAGGTCACATTCAATATACAGGGAGGAAGTATCCCGATTGTAGCCCCCAAGGGCAGGAACCATGACAACATGAAGCAGCTTATACTCCTCAGACACGGTGAGAGCGAATGGAACAAACTCAACCTCTTCACCGGATGGACCGATGTGGAACTGTCCGAGAAAGGATGGGACGAGGCCAAAGCCGCAGGAGAACTGATGAAATCCGAAGGGTTCACCTTCGATAAATGCTACACCTCCTACCTCAAGAGAGCCATCCACACCGCCCAGACCGCCCTTTCCGCCATGGAGCTCGACTGGATTCCCATGGAGAAGACCTGGAAGCTCAACGAGAGACACTACGGTGCACTCCAGGGCCTCAACAAGGCCGAGACCGCCGAGAAATACGGAGAAGAACAGGTCACCCTCTGGCGCAGGTCCTACGACGTGTGCCCTCCCGCCCTCGAGGAGAACGACGACAGGGCCCCTGGAAAGGACACCAGATACGCAGGGACCCCTGCGGAAGGACATCCCCTCACCGAGAGCCTCGAGATCACCGTGCAGAGGGTCGTTCCCTTCTACGAGGACGTTATCGTGCCCGACATAAAGGCCGGGAAGAGGATCCTCGTCGCCGCACACGGAAACTCCCTCCGTGCACTTGTCAAATACCTCGACGGAATGACCCCCGAGGAGATCATCAAGGTCAACATCCCCACCGGAGCACCTCTGCTCTACGAGTTCGACGACGATATGAAGGTCGTCGGAAAACGCTACCTGGGTGACCAGGAGGCCATAGCCGCGAAGGCGAAGGCCGTCAGCGAACAGGCCAAGAAAAAAGCCTGATCCCAGGTCCGGGTATCCGCCCGGGCCCTTTCCTTTTTTGAATCGGAATTCACGTTCCGAATACCGGTTCCAAGACCGCAACCTGATTTTCGAAGAACGGTGAGGATGCCTGTTCTGGAAACGGAATGGAAAAGAAGAGACTCTGACATCGATTCAGACCGAAACACTGGATTGAAGGAAAGATTAATGTCATGATCTGGATGAATCAGAGTAATCGCATGACTTAAAATATTATATTTAAAACTAACTGAAAAATGAAACCACCCAGTACTATCTTTAATCCTATGGTATATGTACTAATCGATTATGGACATAGGATTCATCCAACGATTATTCCAACTATACGGACCCGGAACTGCGGAAAGGTCCGTCGGATCCGCAAACTGGGTACCGATACTCATCCCGATAGGTCTGTAGAAGCATATCACCTCTTACTCGTATAGGGGCGAAAAGAGAAATAAGGTGTGAAAAAATATCTATTTAACAATTGTTAATAAGATAATATGTGATAATATCTTTAATATGTGACTTGACAATACACGCCCAATGTCACTTCTCGAGATCAAAGACCTGCACGTAGAGGCAGGAGGTAGAGAAATCCTCAAAGGAGTCACCATGTCCCTCGAAGAAGGGGAGACCTGCGTCCTTTTCGGCCCCAACGGTTCCGGAAAATCGACCCTCCTCTCCGCAATTATGGGATACGGACAGACCAAAGTCACTTCCGGTAGCATAACGTTCAAGGGAGTGGACATAACATACATGCCGATCGACCAGCGTGCGAAGCTCGGTATCGGGATGATGATGCAGAGGCCCCCGAACGTGATCGGTGTGAAACTCGGCACCCTTGTAGAGGTGACCGCAAAGAACGGTAAAGGTAAGACCGGTCGTGAAAAGGAGTTCAACATGCAGGACTTCCTGAACAGGGACATCAACGTCGGTTTCTCCGGAGGAGAGATCAAGAGGTCCGAGCTTATGCAGCTCTGTGCCCAGTCCCCCGACTTCGTCATGCTCGACGAACCCGAGTCCGGAGTCGATCTCGAAAACATCGGACTTATCGGAAAGAAGGTCCACGAGCTCATCTATGGGTCCGAAGCCGACGGAAGCAAGAGCGTCTCCGCTTTCGTGATCACCCACACGGGACAGATCATGGACTACATCGGTGCACACAAGGCGTTCGTCCTCATCCACGGAAAGATCGTAAGGGACGGAAAGCCCGAGGAGATCCTCGAGGACATCAAGAACAACGGATACGGAGTTGGTGACGAATGAGCAAGTACGATCAGAAAGACATCGAGAAAGCCCTTGACAAAAAGGCCGCCTACGGATCCGATATCGATCTCGGGAGATACGAGGAAGGGGACTACGAGGTAGAGCAGATCGAGAAGCTCGAGGACACTCCCGACGACCTCCAGAAGAAGATGATCAACGTCGGAGTCACCTCCGATGACGACAACAAGGACACCATCCTGTTCATCGACAACGCCATGAGCCACTGCTCCAGCAAGGCACAGGAAGGACTCATCATGATGAGCACCAGACAGGCCGTCGAGCAGTACCCCTGGGTCAAGGACTACTACTGGAACACCATGGACCCCACCAAGGACAAGTACACCGCCAAAACCTATCAGGAGGATTCCGACGGTTACTTCGTGTACGTCAAACCCGGGTACCACCTCAAAATGCCCGTCCAGACCTGCATGATGCTCAGCAAGAACAAGTCCATCCAGAACCTTCACAACATCATCATCGTGGGCGACGACGCCTCCTGTGACATGGTCACCGGATGTACCACCGTCCACCACGCCAACGACGCCCTCCATGTCGGAGTGTCCGAGATGTACATCGGAAAGAACGCATCCCTTTCGTTCACCATGATCCACAGCTGGTCCGAGCAGACCGCCGTCAGGCCCAGGACCAACGTCGTCATGGACCAGGGAGCGAACTATGTCAACAACTACGTTGTCCTCGATCCCGTCGGAAACATCCAGTCCTTCCCCTCCGCTTATCTCAACGGAGAGGGTGCCAAATGCAGTTTCAACACCATGTGCATCGCACATGAGAACTCCAACATCGATACCGGAGGATGTGCCTACCTAAACGCACCCAAGACCGGTGCCGAGCTCGTCAGCAGGAACATCTCCTACGGTGGAAGGATGGTCGCAAGAGGACGTCTCATAGGAAACGCCCCCGGAGCGAAAGCACATCTCGAGTGTAAATCCATCATCCTCAAGGACGGAGGCATCACCGAAGCCATCCCCGAGCTCGAAGCAAGCTGTGCCGATGTCGAGATGACCCACGAGGCCGCCGTCGGAAAGATCGCCCAGGAGCAGATCGAGTACCTCATGACCAGAGGACTTACCGAGGATGAAGCGGTCTCCATGATCGTCAGAGGATTCCTCGTAGGCGGAATCTCCGGACTCCCCGACAATCTCCAGAAAGAGATCGATCTCGCCATCGACAAAGCCAACGAAGGCGACTGAACCTTATTTTCCCGGGGCTTCGGCCCCATCTTTTTGTTCAATTCTGCATCTTTTCGGACTTCGATGTATCCATTTTACGAATATTGCACATTGATACCATTACGATATTCGTAAATAATTTATGAAATTCGTAGATTTTGGAATGAATTTCTGAAAATTTCGAAATAAAAATACAGTTTACAACAGAACTGATAAGAATCTTTATAAAGGATAGTATCGTTAACGTCCCATCGGTCGACCAAACTTACATTTGGATTGACTGACAGCACATTAAAAGATGTGATTCAATGTCCATACTAGACTTCCTAAACGGAGAGGTATCCGATGCGTTCTACATCATCGATGATTACTTCTGGGGTATCTCTTTCGTTTTCCTGATCGGTCTCGGCATTCTGTTCACCATCAAACTCAAGGGAATGCAGATAGCCAAGATCAACGAGACCTCCCGTCTCGCCCTTTCCGGAGTGAAGGAAGGACAGGGAACCCACAAGGTTTCCTCCTTCGAGGCATTCTGTATCGGAATGGGTGCACGTATCGGTGTAGGTAACATCGCCGGAGTAGCAACCGCAATCATAGCCGGAGGACCTGGAGCGGTCTTCTGGATGTGGATCTTCGCAATCATCGGATC
>JAKSHW010000049.1 GCA_024399195.1 archaeon
TCTTCCAGCTCTTCGACACCTTCGGATTCCCCATCGAGCTCACCAAGGAGCTTGCAGAGGAGAAAGGCTACGAGGTCGATGTCGAGGACTTCAACAACAGGTTCAAGAAGCACCAGGACACCTCCAGGATGGATACCAACCAGACCTTCAAGGGAGGTCTCGCCGACCACACCGAGGAGACCACCAAACTCCACACTGCCACCCACCTTCTCAACGCCGCACTCAGGAACCTCATCAGCGAGGACATCCGCCAGAAGGGAAGCAACATCACCCCCGAGAGGCTCAGGTTCGACTTCAACATCGACAGGAAGCTCACCCCCGAGGAGCTTGCCGCCATCGAGAAGTACGTCAACGACGCCATCAAGGCCGACCTCCCCGTGGTATGCGAGGAGATGACCCTCGAAGAGGCAAGGGAGAGGAACGCCATCGGAGTGTTCGACAGCAAGTACGGACAGATGGTCAAGGTCTACACCATGGGAGACGTGTCCTGCGAGATCTGCGGCGGACCCCACGTCGAACACACCGGCGAACTCCAGGGATTCAAGATCCAGAAACAGGAGAACGTCGCCGCAGGTGTGAAACGTATCAAAGCGGTCGTCGGAAAATTCGACTGATCCTAAAACCCAGGGGAGAAATCCCCTTCTTTTTTTATATTTTTTAAAATACGAACCGGACGTTCGGATGCTCTATTCGACGAATCGCCATCGAAGAACAGAACGATAATGAAGAAGCAAACAAGAGAAAGTTAAAAGAAGAGTGGACTGGGCGCGATTTGAACGCGCGACTTCTTGCTTGCAAAGCAAGCGATCTTCCAGCTGATCTACCAGCCCGCTTGAAATTAGGGATATCTATCTATAATATAAATCTTTCTATTTAACAAGACTTAACTCAAAAGAATTGGATTGATCTCTTTCCCTTTTGTACGAGCTTTCCGAAAATATCGTCATGATCGTACAATCACATCTCATCAATCCAAATCGAACAATCAAATATGGAAAGCGTAATAGACCGTCCGTAGCGAAAGCAAAGGTGAACAGATGTACTCCCTAGGAGAGAAATTCAAATTCAGCCTTTTCGGAAAAAGCCATGCCCCCTGCATCGGTTGCATCCTCGACGGAGTCCCCAAAGGCACCGTTATCGACGAGGAGCACATCGCAAGGGAAATGGCCCTCAGAAAACCTTCCCAAGGTATCGGGACCACCCGTGTCGAGAAAGACCAGGTACAGATAGTCTGCGGCGTCACCGATGGTAAAGCCGATGGAAATCCCATTACGATGGTGATCGCCAACAAGGACGTCGACGATTCCAAATACCTTGCATTCAAGGAAACCCCCCGTCCCGGCCATGCGGACCTTCCTGCACTGCTTACCCTGCCTAAATTCGATGTATGCGGCGGAGGTCAGTTCTCGGGAAGACTTACCGCGGCCATCGTTGCCGGAGGAAGTGTCGCAAAGGACCTCCTTTCCGAGAAAGGGATCGAGATCGCGGCGTTCAGCAGGTCGATAGGCCATGTGAAGGACACCGCACCGAGGAACTTCAACGATGCATACATGTCCAGGAACTTCCCCACCCGTGCCTGCAACGGAGAACTCGATACCTGTATGACCGAGGAGATCACCGAAGCCCATGAGGAAGGAGACAGCATCGGCGGTGTCGTGGAATGCATCATCCGCGGACTTCCCATCGGATTCGGTGGAATATGGTTCGAATCCCTCGATGCGGAGATAGCACGTGCCATGTTCGGAATCCCCGCATGCAAAGGAGTCGAGTTCGGTGCCGGATTCGACATAACCAGAATGAAAGGTTCCGAATCCAACGACCCCTACCGTATGGACGGCGACAGGATAACCACCGCCACCAACAATCTCGGCGGCATCGTAGGCGGAATGGCCGATGGAAACGATGTGGTATTCAAGGTCGCATTCAAACCCACACCCTCCATCGCAAAGAAACAGAAGACCGTGAACATACTCACCAAGGAGGATGCGGAACTGGAGATCAAGGGCAGACACGACCCCTGCATCACCCCCAGGGCCGTTGCAGTGGTAGAGGCCGTTGCGGCATTGGTGCTTATGGACCAGATAGAAAGAGGTTACAACCCCTTGGAGAGATGAATATGGGAGAAGACTACCTGGACATCAAAAGAAAAGAGATCGCAGAGTACGACCGCAAGATCGTAGAACTCCTTAAGAAAAGACTCGATACGGCAACCGAAATAGGCGTATACAAGAAGGAACACGGTCTCGAAGTAAGAAACCATGCTGTAGAGGTGAAAGTAGTTGAAAGATACAGAAAGCTCGGAGAGGAGTTCGGACTCAACCCAGACAGATGTGAACTCATCTGCAGGATCATCATCCAGGAATCCCTCAACGCAGAAGACGAGTGCTGAAGCGCTGAACATCGAATATCACAGAAAAAGGGTATTGGGCATCGGCCTCGCCCTGGTCATCGTCCTGATAGCGTTTACCGCATACCAGGCTTTCGAGTTCAGGGACATAGAGGACAAGGCCCTTGTGTGTTACATAATGGCCGTACCGATATTCATGACCGGCCTCAGTTTCGCATTCAGCTACATAGACCTGAAAGACAGCAAGAACGAGGATGATGTGAAGTACTATCTCCGCAGAGGATACATCTTCGGAGTAGTCATGTTCGTCCTGTCGCTGTTTGCGATAGCTGTGATGTACGCTTACTGAAACTTTAAACGGAACCCTATGGAAAACCACAGCGGTTCCAAATCTTTTCAAATCCCAGAATATCTATTGATAAAAAGGAAGGAACTCCCGCAGTTGATCCGCAGGAGCCCCTTATGAATCGGGTTTACTCCATATAGGCGCCGCTTACACCGTTACCGACAAGTGCCCTGTATTTCTTCTGGACACCGGTGGCAGGCCTGTTGACGATCTCGACCTTCTCGAGACGGGCCTTGATCTCATCGTCGGTAAGACGTACGTTGAGGGTCCTTGCAGGGATGTCGATGTCGATGACATCTCCGTCCTGGATAGCGGCGATAGGTCCTTTCTCGTAGGCCTCAGGGGACACATGACCGATCGCTCCTCCCCTGGTGGCTCCGGAGAACCTACCGTCGGTGATGAGTGCTACGGTCTCTCCGAGACCCATTCCCTGAAGGATGCTGGTGGGAGAGAGCATCTCGGGCATTCCGGGTGCACCCTTGGGACCTTCGTACCTGATGACGACGACGTTTCCTGCAACGACCTTTCCGGCCTTGATGGCCTCGATGGCGTCGTTCTCGGAGTTGAAACATTTGGCGGTTCCAGAGAACACCATCATCTTGGGGCTGACAGCGGCCTGTTTGATGACGGACCCGAGGGGAGCGATGTTTCCCTTCAGTACGGCGATTCCACCCTGTTTGTGGTAGGGGTTGTCAAGGGGCCTGAGAACGTTCTCATCACGGATCTCGGCGTCCTTTGCGATCTCGAGGATGCTCTTTCCGTTGACGGTGGGTGCGTCCTCGATGTGGTCGATAAGTCTCTTGAGGGTTGCGGGGATTCCACCTGCGTTGTCGAGGTCACGGATGTGGAAGTCTCCGGCGGGCCTGAGACTGGTGATGTGGGGGATCTCCTTGGAGATCTTGTCGAACTCGGTAAGGTCGACAGGGCATCCGAAATCCTTGGAGATAGCAGGGATGTGGAGTGCGGTGTTGGTCGATCCTCCGAGGGCCATATCGACACAGATAGCGTTGTGGATGGAGTGCTCGTTGACGATGCTGCGGGGGGTGATTCCCTTCCTGACCATCTCGACGATCCTCTTTCCGGACTCTTTCGCGATCTTGAGCTTCTTTTCATCGAGTGCAAGGGAGGTTCCACATCCGGTAAGGGACATTCCCATGGTCTCGGTAAGGCAGGCCATGGTGTTTGCGGTGAAAAGACCGGAACAGCTGCCTGCACCGGGGCAGGACGCACACTCTACGGTCTTGAGGAACTCCTCGTCTGCCTTTCCGACCTGTACAAGACCGATCGCCTCGAAAACGGTCTGAAGGTCTGCTCCCTGACCTTTGACGTCTCCTGCTTCCATAGCACCACCGGTGACGATGATCGCGGGGAGGTTCATCTTTCCGGCGGCCATGAGCATACCAGGAGTGACTTTGTCGCAGTTGGAAACTCCGACCCATCCGTCCATCGCATGTCCTTCTACCATGACCTCGCAACAATCGGAGATGACCTCTCTGGAGATCAGGGAGTATCTCATTCCTTTGTGACCCATAGCGATACCGTCGCATACGGCAGGGGTTCCGAAAACAAAGGGATATCCTCCGGCCTCGATGATACCTTCCTTGACGGCCTCGACGATCTTGTTAAGGTGGATGTGGCCGGGAACGACCTCGTTCCAGGAGTTTGCAATACCGATGAAAGGTTTGTCGAAATCTTCATCTTTGAGTCCATCGGCCCTCAGAAGACTCCTTGCAGGAGCCGCATCGATACCGTGTTTGATGACATCGCTTCTCATGGAAAAAACGTATCATCAACATGTCTAAAAACTTATGCTGGTATGAAAAAATCGATTCCGAAGGGGGGATCCCCCGTGGGAATCAGGATGACCTGGAAATTGTTTGATCAGATGCTGCGGAGGACGATCTCGATGTTTACGCCATCGGGGACCTGGATCCTCATGAGCTGCCTGAGTGCACGCTCATCCGCGTCGAGGTCGATAAGCCTCTTGTGGATGCGCATTTCCCACCTGTCGTAGGTTTCGCTTCCCTCTCCATCAGGACTCTTCCTGCAAGCGATTTTGAGCTTTTTGGTAGGAAGGGGGACGGGACCACGAATAGCGACTCCGGTCTTGTCGGAGATGAGCTTGATCTGCTTGCAGACACCGTCTACAAGGGCAGGGTTCGTGCCGCTGAGAGAGATTCTAGCACGCTGGGACATGATTTAACCTTCTTTGGTTGACAAGGTAGAGGGGGAGATCCCCCTCATCCCTTATCAGGAAATCAAGCCTTGTCGACAGAGATGCAGACACCTGCGGCGACGGTCTGACCCATATCACGGATGGCGAACCTTCCGAGAGGGGGGAAGTCCTTAGCGGACTCGACGACGAGGGGCTTGGCGGGCTTGAGTTTGACGATAGCGTTGTCACCGTTCTTGAGGAAGCTGAGGTCGTCGAGCTTCTTTCCGGCACGCTGTGCGGAGATGATCTCGGTGAACTGGCATGCAACCTGAGCGGTGTGGACGTGGAAGACGGGGGTGTATCCGACGGTGATGACGGAGGGGTGGTTGAGGACGATGATCTGTGCGGTGAACTCCTTTGCAACTGCAGGGGGGTTGTCGACGGGACCAGCGACGTCTCCTCTCTTAATGTCGTTCTTTGCGATTCCACCGACGTTGAATCCGACGTTGTCTCCAGGAAGTGCCTGGGGCATCTGCTCGTGGTGCATCTCGATGGATTTGACCTCTCCGACTTTGTTGGAGGGCATGAAGACGACTTTCATCTTGGGCTTGAGGGTACCGGTCTCGACACGTCCGACAGGAACGGTTCCGATACCGGTGATGGTGTAAACATCCTGGACAGGGACACGGAGGGGCTTGTCAGTGTGTTTCTCAGGAACGGTAAGGGAGTCGAGTGCTCCGATGAGGGTGGGACCCTTGTACCAGGCGGTGTTAGGGGATGCGGTCTTGATGTTGTCTCCCTCGTATGCGGATACGGGGATGAAGGGGATGTTCTCGACCTTGTTTCCGACCATCTTGAGGAGTTTGGACATACCCTCGACGGCCTCTTTGTACTTGGCTTCGTCGTATTTCACTGCGTCCATCTTGTTGATGGCGACGATGATCTGCTTGACACCAAGGGTGGTTGCAAGGAAGACGTGCTCTTTGGTCTGTGCCTGGGGACCCTCAACTGCGGAGCAGGTGATGATTGCGGCATCTGCCTGGGAGGTACCGGTGATCATGTTCTTGACGAAGTCACGGTGTCCGGGAGCGTCGATGACGGTGAAGTAGTACTTGTCGGTGTAGAACTTCTTGTGTGCGACATCGATGGTAACTCCTCTCTCCCTCTCTTCCTTAAGTCCATCCATGACCCAAGCGAAGTAGAAGGATCCTTTTCCTTTCTCCTCTGCTTCTTTCTTGTATTTCTCGATGATGTGGGGGTCGATTGCACCGGTCTCGAGAAGGATCCTACCAGTGAGGGTAGATTTTCCGTGGTCGACGTGTCCGATGATGACGAGGTTCATGTGCTCTTTCTCTGCCATGTTCTTGTCTCCTTTCTAGTTTTTTCGCATAAGGGTGTTTGTATTTAAAGGTTTTAGACAGATGCTATCAGGTCAGAGACCTGCGTAATAGTTAGCGTCGTAGGGAGTGGGGTTGAGACCCTTCCTGGTCCTGATCTCACCGACGACCTTCTTCTGGAGGTCGGGCATGAGCTGCTTGAATCCGGCGTTCTCGATGGACCAGATAGCGCGTCCCTGGGTGGAACCACGGATATCGGAGGAGAATCCGAACATGTCAGCGACAGGAACCTCTGCGGTAACGGTGGAGTCTGCTCCATCCTGGCCCATGGAGACGATGGTTCCACGGCGCTGGGTGATGAGGTTGGTGACTCCTCCCATGTAGTCAGGAGGTACTGCGACGTACAGTTTCTGCATAGGCTCGAGGAGGATCCTTCCTGCCTCGCACATGGCTCCGTAGATACCGTCCCTGACTGCAGGGATGATCTGGGCGGGTCCTCTGTGGATGGTATCCTCGTGGAGTTTTGCATCCATGAGTTTGATCTTGATACCGGCGACCTTCTCGTTTGCGAGAGGTCCTTTGGTCATAGCCTCCTCGAAGGACTGCTTTACAAGCTCCATGGTCTCGTGGAGGTACTGGATACCTTTGGTGCAGTCAACAAGGACGTTGTTGTTCTTGAATCCGACAACACCTTTAGCCTCGACATCGGGCATTCCGAGGTCCATGAGCTGTTTGGCAAGCACCTTGGGGTCCTTGATCTTTGCTTCAGTGTCGATGTCACCTTTGTGGATGGCCTCCTGGACGCCCTCCTCAAGGGGTTCGATGATGAAGTAGAACTTGTTGTGCTTGTTGGGGGATTTACCCTCGAACTCTTTTGCGTTAGGTCCTTTGACGGATTCCTGGTAAACGACGATGGGGGGAGATGCGACGATGTCGACACCCTGCTCGTTCTTGATCCTGTACTCGGTGATCTCGAGGTGGAGCTCACCCATACCGGACATCAGGTGCTCACCGGTCTCGTTGTTGATCTCGATGCTAAGGGAAGGATCTGCCTTCGCGATAACCCTGAGAACCTCGACGAGCTTGGGGAGGTCTGCCATGTTCTTTGCTTCGATGGCTTTGGTGATGACAGGCTCGGAGTAGTGGGTCATCTTCTCGAAGGGCTCCATGTCCTTAAGGGAGGAGACGGTGGATCCCGCGATTGCTTCCCTGAGTCCAGTGAGTGCGACGATGTTACCGGCCTTACACTCCTCGATGGGGGTCCTGTCGGCACCGACCATAAGGGCGACGGTCTGGACACGCTGGGGGTTGGCGCTACCGGAGATGTAAAGGGTCTGACCTTTCTTGACGGTTCCGGAGAACAGCCTTCCGATTGCGATCTCTCCTGCCTGCTTGTCCATGATGATCTTGGTGACCATCATTGCGACCTCTCCGTTGGGGTCGCAGTTCAGCATGTCCTTTCCGATCTTGGACTCGAGGTCTCCGTGCCAGATGGTGGGGATACGGATCTTCTGGGAGTCGATGGGGTTCTGGATGTGGTTGATGGCCATCTCGAGAACGACATCTGCGATGGGGATGATCTTGGAGAGTTTCTCCTGTCCACCCTCCATTCCGCAGAGCTCGAAGACGGTGTTGAGGTTGAAAGGCTTGCCGTTGAGCTTGTCTTTCAGCTCGGGAACAAGGTCGAGAGCCCTCTTGGTGACCTCAGGCCTGCTGAGGTAGGGGATGGAGACAGCCCAGTTGTTGAATGCGGAACCGAGTGCGACGGTACCGTCCTGGAGGCTGACCTGCCACTGCTTGTTGAGGGGAGCAGGGAGGATGTCCATGATCTTCTGGTTGAATGCAGTGATGATCCTGGAGAATTTCTCGATCATCATCTGGGGGGTAAGCTGCTGCTCAACGATGGCCCTGTCGACCTTGTTGATGAAGAGCATGGGTTTGACACGCTCTTTGAGTGCCTGCCTGATGACGGTCTCGGTCTGGGGCATGATACCCTCGACCGCACAGCAAAGGATGTATACACCGTCGAGTGCCCTCATTGCCCTGGTAACGTCTCCACCGAAGTCGACGTGTCCGGGGGTATCGATGAGGTTGACGAGGTAGTGCTCCATCTCGTTGTTCTTGGGGTTCTTGTAAGGAACGACCATTGCAGCGGATGCTGCGTTGATGGTGATTCCACGAGCTGCTTCCTGCTCATCGTAGTCGAGCAGACGCTGCTCACCGGCGGTCTCGGAAGACATCATACCTGCACCGGCAATCAGGTTGTCGGAGAAGGTGGTCTTTCCGTGGTCGATATGAGCTGCGGTACCGAGGTTCCTGATGAGAGCCTGGGTCTTCATGAGCTCGACTGCTTTCTTTGCGTTGTCCTCTCTGCGTCCCATGTTCACTCACCTGTTCATCTGGCGGACTGTGCGACCCTCTCGGTCTCCTCTTTCTTAGCGACGGAGAAGGAGGTCATCTCTCCCCTGGAGGCGAGAAGGATCTCGTCGGCAAGGCAGTCCTGGATTGCTTTCTTGTTCTTTGCGGATGCAGCGACGACACCGGTGGAAAGGTTCCTGAGGGCGATGTCGAGCCTCCTCTGGGGGGAGATATCGACTGCTTTGGGAACGGAGATACCTCCGAACTGAAGCCTGGTGACCTCCTCACGGGGAGCGGCGTTCTGAAGAGCCTCTACAAGGACCTGTACGGGGTTCTTCTTGGTCTTTGCTGCGATGATGTCGAATGCATCGGAAACGGCCCTGTATGCTTTGAGCTTCTTTCCGGTGTATTTCTCGGTCCTCATGATGTTGTTGATAAGCCTCTCAACAATGCTGAGGTTGGATTTTCCGAACCACCTGTTGGCGTGCTTTCCACCGGAGTGGGGAACGCTGGTAGAGACAAGGTCGATGTATTTTGCAAGACCTGCGTCCTCGATGACGATCTCACTGGTGTCGTATTTTCCGAAGACGAGGACTTTGGGTGCCTCGACTTTGGGTTCGGCTGCAACGGGTGCGGCCTGCTGTTCCTGAATAACTTCGTCTGCCATGGATTACACCTTCATCTGGTAGGCTTCTGGACCCTTCCCCTGACCATTTCGTCAAGAGAAACGTTGTTGACCTTGATAACCTTGTAACGAACTCCGGGAATATCTCCGTAAGACCTTCCCATCCTTCCACCGATACCCTCGATGAGGACCTCATCGTGCTCGTCGATGAAGTTGATGGCACCGTCACCGACTGCGAAAGCGGTGATCTGACGTCCGTTTTTGATCAGCTGGACTTTGACGCACTTCCTGATAGCGGAGTTGGGCTGTTTTGCCTCGATACCGACTTTCTCAAGTACGATTCCACGTCCCTGTGCAGATCCCTCGAGAGGATCGGATTTTTCCCTGAGCTTAAGGACCCTTTTCTTGTAGCCCCTGTCCTGCCAGCGGAATTTCTGCCTGTCAGCCTGCATTTTTTTGGCTGTGAATAGACCGTTTCCCATGTTTTCACCTGGTTTGTTTGAATGCGTGGCCACGCTAAACCTTCGTTTAGCATAGCTGTCTGGGATAGCCTATTAGGACACGGTATATAACACTTTAGAGATAGAACAGAAAGCGGTGTTCGACTTGTCCTAGATGGGAACTTGTTTGCTAGAATAAATACTATGCGAATACCACACATTATTCATTTATCTAATAATCGTTCGATTTAGGAAATCTTTATCTAGTGACTTAGCGTATAAAGGTTCCCGTTGATTCAATGAAATTCATTTTTGTTAGCGGAGGAGTCATTTCGGGACTTGGAAAGGGTATAACCGCCTCGTCCATCGGATGCCTCCTTAAATCCAGGGGCATCAACGTCTCCTCCATCAAAATAGACCCGTACCTCAACATCGATGCAGGAACAATGAATCCATTCGAGCACGGCGAGGTGTACGTCCTCGACGACGGAGGGGAGGTGGACCTCGACCTCGGAAACTACGAGAGGTTCATGGACCTCCATCTGGGAAGGGACAACAACATCACCACCGGAAAGGTCTACCAGACCGTGATCGAGAACGAGAGAAGGGGCGAATACCTGGGCAAGACGGTCCAGATCGTCACCCATATCACCCACGAGATAAAGAGACGTATCACTGGTGTGGCACGTGCGTCCGGTTCCGACGTCACGATCGTGGAGCTCGGAGGTACCGTGGGGGACATAGAATCCATGCCTTTCCTGGAGGCCGCAAGACAGTTGGGCAGGGAGCTCGGAAGGGAGGAGAACGTCATGTTCATCCACACCACCCTCATCCCCATCATGGGGTCCGTGGGCGAGGAGAAGACCAAACCCACTCAGCATTCCGTCAAGGACCTCATGTCCATAGGTATCAGGCCGGATATGATCGTCGGAAGGTGTTCAAGGGAGCTGAGCGAATCCGCCAAGGCCAAGATCGCCATGTTCTGCGATGTCCCCGAGAAAGCGGTCATCTCCTGTCCCGACGCACGTTCCATCTACGAAGTGCCCCTGGTCCTCGAGAGACAGGGGGTTATTGATTATATTATAGAGAAGATGAAACTCGGACCCATGACCACTCCCAGGAACATGGATTCCTGGGAAAGGTTCCTCGGCAACATATTGGAACCTGAACACCACGTGGAGATCGCCCTGGTCGGAAAATACACCGCTTTGGCGGATTCCTATCTCAGTCAGCTCGAATCCCTCACCCATGCGGGGGCGGAACGTGCATGCAAGGTCCATGTGAGGTTCGTTGACAGCGACGACCTCCTCCACAACGATCCTGCGGAGATACTGAAAGGCGTCGACGGTGTGCTCATCCCCGGAGGTTTCGGTATCAGGGGTGTCGAAGGGAAGATCGTGGCCGCAAGGTTCGCAAGGGAGAACGGCATCCCGTTCCTCGGAGTGTGCCTCGGATTCCAGATAGCCACCATAGAGATCGCAAGGGATGTGCTCGGACTCCCCAGGGCGGACAGTACCGAGTTCGAGCCCGGTACACCGGACCCCGTCATCTTCATCATGCCCGAACAGGCAGGCATAACCCATATGGGCGGTACCATGCGTCTCGGTGCACAGAGGGTGCTTGTGAAGGAAGGTTCCAAGGCCGCAGAACTTTACGGTTCCACTGACATATCCGAAAGGCACAGACACAGGTACGAGGTCAACCCCGCGTACATCGACAGATTGGAGGCCGCTGGGTGGAAGTTCACCGGCAGGTCCGAAGACGGGGACAAGATGGAGATCGGAGAGTTGGAAGGCCATCCGTACTTCGTCGCATCCCAGTTCCATCCCGAGTTCAAGTCCAGGCCCGGACGTCCCTCTCCACTCCACCAGGGACTTATAGACGCGGCCATGGCCTACTCCAAGGACGATTGAAAAACCTCTTCGTGCGTGCCGGAACCCTCTGTTTTTACTGGCACGCACTAGCATTTATATTACATGTATATTAGGAAAAATAATTAGAAGGTGACATTATGGACGAAAACGATTATTTGGCTATGCTGGACAAAGCCAAGAGCCAGCTTCCCGAGACCATCGAACAGCACGAAAGGTTCGAGCTTCCCGACCTCGACATCATCCAGGAAGGTAAGATCACCATCTTCAGGAACTTCATCGATGTCACCGACAAACTCAGGAGAGACGCCCAGCACCTTCTGCAGTACATGCTGAAAGAGCTCGGTACTCCCGGAAACATCGAGGGACGCAGGGTAGTCTTCAAAGCGAAGATCAACCCCATGCACATCGACGAGAAGGTCAGGGACTACACCGAGACCTACGTCATCTGTTCCGAGTGCGGAAGGCCCGATACCCACATCGACAAAGAGGACAGGACCTTCATCCTCGTCTGTGAGGCATGCGGTGCACGCAGGCCCATCATGGTAAGGAAGGCCGCAAGGTCCGAGGACATCAACACCCTCCACATCGGAGACGTCATCGAAGTGACCATCAACGATGTCGGAAAGAAAGGTGACGGAGTTACCAAGTACATGGATTACCTCGTCATCGTCCCTGGAACCACCAGAGGAACCAGGACCAACGTGAAAATCACCAACATCTCGGCGAAGACCGCCTTCGGACAGGTCACCACCGAGCCTGTAAACCACTGATTTCCATGAAATACTATGTCGAATCGTACGGCTGCACCATGAACTATGGTGAAGGGGACGAGATGGCCGAGAAAATGGATAGACTTGGTTTCACCAGGTCCCCTACGGCCGACGATGCCGACATAGTCGTCTTGAACACCTGTACGGTGGTCGAGACCACGGAAAAAAAGATGATCAAAAGGATGAACGAACTCAAGGCCGCCGGAAAGGAGGTTATTGTGACCGGTTGCATGGCGAAAGTCCAGGCGAACAGGGTCATGGTACGTCTTCCCGGCTCCTTGATCATCCCCCCGGAGGACTATTCGGGATTCTCCGACGCCGTTTCCAAGATGTACGGTTGCGGAACCCCGATAGACATCGAAAACTGGGACACCTCCGCGATCATCCCCATCGCCCAGGGTTGCAGAGGCAACTGCACCTACTGCATCACACGTTTTGCAAGAGGCGTTCTGAAAAGCTATTCGCCTACCTCCATCAAGAAACGTTTCGACTATCTCGTGGACAGTGGCGTGAAGGAGATCCTCATCACGGCACAGGACACCGGTTGCTACGGCAGGGACTGTTCTTCCGACCTCGGGGAACTCCTGAGGATACTTTTGGAAAAGGAAGGGGACTACAGGGTCAGGATCGGGATGATGAACCCCAACAGCCTGAAACCTGTGCTTGACAGCGTCCTGGATGCTTTCGAGGACCCCCGCGTATACCGTTTCCTGCATATACCTGTCCAAAGCGGCAGCAACCATGTCCTCGACATGATGAAAAGACATTACACCGTCGAGGATTTCTTCGATCTTGTAGGAAAGATCCGTGCAAGGTTCCCAGATATGAGCATAGCGATAGACCTTATCGCAGGATTCCCGGGCGAGACGGATGAGGACCATAAGGAAAGTCTGGAACTCATCAGGAAACTCAGAGCGGACACGGTCAACATCACCAGATTCTCCCCCAGGCCCGGAACCGTCGCTTTCGGTATGGACCAGATAAACGGAAGGATCCTGAAGGACAGATCTACCGAACTGACCCAGGTGAAGAACGAGACCGAAGGTGACGTTAATTCAGCCTTGGTAGGGAAGATCGTCGATACGATCGTCACGGAAAGATCCTCAGACGGATCGGTCATCACCCGCACGGACAATTACAGACCTGTCGCGATCAAAGAGGATATTCCACTCGGTTCTTTCATAAAGGTCGAGATAACCGAAAGCCATCCCACTTACCTTGTAGGGAAGAAATTATAAACTTTTTATAGAAGAACAATCTTTCTTCAAAATACAGTCCTGTAGTGTAGTGGTCAATCATTCGGGCCTTTGGAGCCCGGGACCCCGGTTCGAACCCGGGCAGGACTACCAT
>JAKSHW010000005.1 GCA_024399195.1 archaeon
GTGCCCCCCACCACGTCCTTCGCGAGGACGATCATTCCCGCACAGGTGCCGAAGGCGGGAAGACCTTCCGAGACCATTTTCTGTAACCTCTCAAGGAGACCGAGCTCCCTGAGGAGCTTCCCCATGACGGTACTTTCCCCTCCGGGGACGATAAGGGCGTCGAAGGGCCTGTCGAGGTCCTCCGAGTTCCTTATCTCGAAATGGTCGACGCCGAGCCTGGAAAGGACCTTCTCGTGTTCGAGGAACGCCCCCTGCAGTGCAAGCACGGCGACGGTGACCATCTCACTGACCCCTTTCTGCCATGATGGTCTTGATCTCCTCGGCGTTGATACCGACCATGGCGGGTCCGAGGTCGGTGGAGAGCTCGGCGAGGAGCTTGGGGTTGTTGTAGTTGGTGACGGCCTTGACGATGGCCTGGGCCCTCTTCTCGGGGTTTCCGGAGGCGAAGATACCGGAACCGACGAAGACTCCCTCCGCACCTAGCTGCATCATGAGAGCTGCGTCGGCGGGGGTGGCCACTCCACCGGCGGCGAAGTTGACGACGGGGAGCTTTCCGTTGTCGTGGACGTACCTCACGAGGTCGACGGGGACCTGGAGCTGTTTGGCGGTCTCGTAGAGCTCGTCGGCACGCTGGTTCTGGATCCTCCTGATCTCGGCGTTCATGGCCCTCATGTGGGAGACGGCCTGTACGACGTCACCGGTTCCGGGCTCTCCCTTGGTCCTGATCATGGAAGCACCTTCGGAGATCCTCCTGAGGGCCTCTCCGAGGTTCCTCGCACCGCAGACGAAAGGCACTTTGAACTGGGTCTTGTCGATGTGGTAGATGTCGTCGGCGGGGGTGAGCACCTCGCTCTCGTCGATGTAGTCGATCTCGAGGGCCTCGAGGATCTGGGCCTCCACGAAGTGTCCGATACGCACCTTCGCCATCACGGGGATGGAGACGGTCTCCTGGATACCTTTGATCATCTTGGGGTCGCTCATACGGGAGACCCCTCCGGCGGCACGGATGTCCGCGGGGATGCGTTCCAATGCCATCACCGCGGCCGCACCGGCCTTCTCGGCGATACGGGCCTGTTCGGGGGTGGTGACGTCCATGATTACGCCGCCTTTGAGCATCTCTGCAAGGTCTTTGTTTAGCTGGTACCTGTCGTTTGCCATAGGTGAACCTCTGTTTTAGTAGCCCCCTTCTATAATATTCTATTATAACAATGTTGGTCTGATTTGTATTATTATATGATTAAAAATGAACGGTTATTATGATTGATGTTTATAATAGTCTATTATGAATATTTAAATGGAAGTCGATTTGAATATTATACTATTATAATATGTAATATAGAAATTCACAGAAAAAAACGGCAACGGTCTGGACAGAAAACGGAAAAGAAGGTTCCGACCGGTTTTCCACGGTCGGTAAATGGGTTCAGTTGTCTTTCACACGGAGGGCCGACTTGAGGTCGAAGTCGGGATCGGTGGGTTTCAGATCGGAAACGAAGATGATGATGTCGGGTTGGGCCTTGAGGATGACCTCCTCCTTGACCTCCTGGTTACCGGTGTGGGTGACGCAGTTCTTGAATCCGAAAAGCTCGTATAGGTCGTTTGCAAGGGTGTTGAGTCCGCGGGCCTTGTTCTCTCCGACGTTGATGTAGAGGGCGGTCCTGGTGTAGTCGTACTTGGACTCCTGTTTCTGGGCCTCCTGTCCGCAGGCGTAGAGGTGGAGCCTGACGTAGTCGACGATCTCCTGTGCCTTGTCGCCGTATCCGAGGAGGTACGCGACGACCTCGATGTTTCCGAGGATCGCAGGCATGTCGGTGACGTCGAAGGTGACGGAATAGGAGTTGAAAACGGACATCTGTTCGGTGAGCCAGTCGTCGGCCTCGGAACCGATGGTTCCCATTCCCATGAAGCAGACGGTCTTTCCTGCGTCCTTGATGTCTCCGAAGACGGACATGTACTGCTCCTTGTACTTCATGATACTGGTACAGGAACCCATCTTGATGGAGGTCTTGTCCTCGGTCACGGGGATACCGTACTGGGTGTCGAGGTACTTGATGAAACCGCTGTCCCCTGCGTAGATCTTGGAGTAGAGCTCCTTGATGACGGCGGGGTCGCAGTCCTTGTAGTCGACACCGTGGGCCGCACAGAGGACGGTGTACACGGTGGAGGTGAAGGAAGCGGCACAGATGAAGTAGTCGGGAAGGTTCTTGATGGTGATCTCCTTGGGGGTGTAGACGGTCTCTCCGTCGTTCCTGATCATCTTGGTGACGGTGAAGGTGCCGTTCCCGTTGTCCTTGACGAGCTTCTGATAGGGGAGGAAGTCGTCGGGCACGTCGGAGATGGAGTATTTGGAATAGTCCATGTCCTCACCGTAGATGGTGGAGTACCAGTAGTCGGCGACCTGTGCGATGTACGCACTTCCGGTCATGTTGGACGAGGAGGTGTTGGTGAGAAGGGGGTCCCACGAACCCCATCCTTTGCTAGGGTCGTATTCATGGTCTTCCTTGGAGATCTTCTCCGGGGTGCTGTCGGTCATTATGATGACCGCGATAGCACCTACGATGACCAATACGGCCGCAATGAGGATCACTGCATAGCCTTTTGTGTTCATTCTATCATTTGGATGCTTTATCCAAACGATATATCGCATTCCTGTATATTTGGACGATGGTATATTATGTCGGTTTTTGTTCATTGAACGTTGAATATCGAGTCCAATATGTTCAACGTTCCCCTCACCCCGACCACGGTCTTGTTGTTGAACAGAAACTCCCTTCTCGGAGGGAATCCGATATCCACCCCTTTTCCGAACTTCCCGGACAGTTCCCACATGGCGGAATAGTCTCCTGAGGAGAACAGGTAGTCCCCTTCGGTGGCGGGTTTCCCCACTATGTCGCCCAGACCGTTCTCCTCCGCATATTTTTCCAGTTCTTCTTTCAGAGGGTCCGGACCTATGCCGTCCACCGCCACGGGTATCATGGATAGGTATCTGTGGAGCCACCTGCACAGGGGTACCGCGGTGGAACCTTCGCATTCTATCGCGAAATGTGCACCGGTCACGCGTCTGGCACGGCGTTCGTCGGAAAGGAGGACGCTTCTCACACGCTTTCTGGTCGAGCAGAGATGTTCCAGTGCAACGGAAGGGTCGTGTCCCGTCATTTCGGCCACCGAACGTATCCATTCTTCGGTGGCGTCGAACCCTATCGGTGCGTAGTCCATGCGGTTGCAGGGGATGCCGAACGTGTCCTCGTAGTATCTGCCCAACTTCTCGCAGCAGTCGGGGTACACGCATATGTTGTACTCCGCATCGGCGGACCTGCGCACCTCCTCCACAGAGGAACCCGCCCCTATGGCGGTGTGCACCTTCAGGCCCATCATGTCCAAAAGGGAAGTGACCTCTTCGACCGTGCCTTCCCAATCCCTGCACAGCAGCGGTATACCTATGAGGTTCACCGTATCCTTCATTTTCGTACGCGGAACGGGTCCGATGAACTTCACTATCTCGGTGGTGACCGAGTCCGTGCCCTGTGAAAGGGTCTGGGACACGGGGTTGAAATCGATGGTGAAGGCCCTGTCCGACAGTCCGAGGTCGTCTATGGCCTTCCTGACGTTGTCGCCTATGAGGGCGGTGGCTGGAGAGTCGATGACAACGATCAGAGGGCATCCTCTCGAGGCGATCCTTTCCAAGGCCTCCTTCACCTTGTCCACTCCGCCGTAGATGTAGTCTTTCTCATCGAGGAACGTACACGGTATACGGGGGTTCCCGTTGAAATAGGGGTCGAGGCTGTCCTCTGCGGAATCGGTGGGACGTGAATACAGTTCCCTTGACAGGCGCATGTACCTGAACCTGCATCCTCCGGGTCCGTGCAACAATGTACAGACGTCCTTGAACCCCTCGGCGGCCATGAGGGCCCCTGCGAAACCGTCCGGTCTTATGAAAACCATCTCACATCATCCTCCATCCTTCCATCCTGCCCATCCTCATCGAGTCTTCCAGTCTTCTGCCGAGCTCTTCCAGTCCCGGTAGGCCCATGAACCCGTCCGTCAGTTCCATGTGGTGGCAGTCGAGGCTTCTGACGGCCTCCGAACGGGATATCATCAGTTCGGGACGGTCTGTGGGGAAGTCCCTGATGGCATCCTCGGTACGGTAGTCGGTCCTGATCGGTGCGGTGCATCTTCCTACGTCATGGACTCTTTTCCTCTTCCCTGTGAGAGGTCCGAACCCGATGTACACGATGTCCATTCCCAGGTCCTCCATGAACTCCGTGGCCCAGGAGATGTTCTTGGGCGTGTCGCAGAGGATCGCCACACGTACGCCTTTCAGTATGGGCATGAGTCTTTCCACCAGTCTTCCGTATCCGTCACGGACCTTCTCCACCGCCTCGGTCGCGACATCGTTCCTGTCTAGCTTCTCCCCCAGGGCGGTGATCCAGCTGCATGTCTTCTCAAGACCTATCGGGGCGGGGGCCGAAAGGTATTCCATCCCACAGCAGGTTTTGAGCTCCTCGGCCATCTCTCTCGCCATGGCGACATCGGTGACCACCACGTTCAAGGAACCCTTCTTCAGGTTCACTATCTCTTCCAGACCGCATCCCCCTATGAACCTGCAGTTGATCTTAAGTCCGAACAGGCCGAAGAGGTCGTCCAAGGCCTTCGTCTTGTCCTTGTAGCTGAGCTTCATGAAGGACATGGCTAGGATGTTGACGTATCCGGGGTCGGGTCTCACATCGGGGTCGATATACCTGAACATGGCCTTGGTGGCCATCCACAGCCCCTCGCCCATATGGCCGGTCATGTTGCCGTCGCATCTGACGGAGGTTATCCTGACCCCCTCGTGGGAGTTTTCCACCTCCTTCACGATCTTGTCAACGTCGTCCCCTATGATCCCCGCCATGCAGGTGGTGATGACCATGATGTCCTTGGAACCCGACGACACCATCTGTTCCAGTTTCGAACGGAGCCTGCGGTCCCCTCCGAATATGGAATCCGAGTCGGTGATCCCCGTGCAGTGCATCTTGGTGCCCGATGGGACGAATCCGAGACATCTGCGGGAGGCGTCGTTGGAGGACATGCGGTCGTGGAACGACGAGAATATGTACGCACAGCTGTCCGGAGAGTGCAGCAGTATGTCGAGACCGTCCACGAAATACCCTATATCGACGGCACCTGCCGCGGAACACGTCTCCAGGACGTCGCCTTTTCGTAGTTCACATCCCTTTCCACAGGGGACGTCCGTCACGGATCCCGGCATCGGTCTGCGGTTCTTCAGTATGCATTCCATCTGGTCGTCGTCCAAGGGCCTAGCGATGTGGAGCTCTTCACCGTTCCCCGCCTTGACGACGGCGTCCGCTATCCTGCATATCTCGATGGAGGGTTCGCTTCCCGGGAACATGGCCTCGACCGGTTCGTTAGCCTTTTCGCATTCGGTTATGATCCTGGTGCGGGGGATCCTCGCTATGACAGGGAGACCCACACTGTCAGCGAAGTTCCCTACTATGGTATCCTCGTTCTCGACACCGCGGGAGTTCTGCACTATCCCGAGTACACGGGGCGTCTCCCCGTCGAGTCTTCTGATGCCTTTGAGGATGTTGTTCGCCGCGAACACGGACATGTACTCCCCGGAGGTGACCAGGACTATTCCGTCGGACCTGTCGGACCTCATGGGTACGGCGAACCCGCCGCAGACCACGTCCCCGAGGACGTCGAACACCTTGAAGTCTGGTTGCAGGGACCCTATGCCGAGGTTCTCGAGGATGTCGAAGGTGGTTATTATGCCCCTTCCGGCACATCCGACACCCGGTTCGGGACCGCCCGATTCCACACACAGGACTCCGCCTTTTCCTTCGACCACTATCTCCCCGAGGTCGGAGGGTTTCCTGCCGTCGACCACCTTCTCGAGGACCGTGGCCTGTCTGCCCGTGGGGAGCAACAGGCGGGTGGAGTCGTGCTTGGGGTCGCATCCTATGTGGAGCACCTTCCCTTTCGATGAAAGAACGAACGATACGTTGGAGGACACGGTGGATTTCCCAATTCCCCCTTTGCCGTAGAATGCGACGCTGAACATGCACAGTGAATCGTGTTTTGTATTATAATGTGATTGGATGAATAATCCTTTTGTAAAAACAGTAATGATTATATCAGTTCAAACGGTTTGGATGACATATCCATGAAAGCCGACGACCTGTTCCCGCCGACATCCCAGAACGACCTTGACGAGATCGTCAGGCAGAAACGTTCCAAGTCGATATTCGTCATTATCTTCTTGATAATCATAACGGCCACGATATGTTTCTGCAGCATATTCGTAGGGTATGCGGACATCTCCCCGCGTGAGGTCATAGAGGTATGGATGGGGAAAGGGAACTGGCAGAACACCTACATCGTCGAACAGATCCGTATGCCCCGTATAGCCTGTTCAGCGGTCGTGGGTGCGGGCCTTGCGGTGGCGGGTATGGCCATGCAGGCCCTTTTCAAGAACCCCTTGGCATCGCCTTCCGTGTTAGGTATATCCAGCGGTGCGGCATTCGGTGCCAATCTTGCGATAGCCTTCGGGATAGGGGCCTTTTTCGGTTCGTACTCCGTCTCGGTCATGGCTTTCATATGCTGTTTCATCACCCTCCTCGTCGTTTTCGCCATAGCCACCACCAGGCACGGTACCACTACCATCCTTCTCCTGTTGGCGGGAGTGGCCGTCGGATCCTTCTTCGGGGGCATGACCTCGTTCCTGCAGTATTTCGTGGACGACGCCGATGTTCTGCAGAGCATGGTCTACTGGTCCATGGGTAGTTTCGCCAAGTGCGACTGGTTGGACTTCAAGGTCAGCCTCATCATCGTAGGCGTAGGGGTGGCGGTCATAATGCTCCGTTCCAAGGAGCTCAACCTTCTGACCCTAGGTGACGAACAGGCCAAGGCCTTAGGTGTGAACATCCCCCTGACCCGTACTTTGGTGCTCCTTGCCGACGCCCTCATCGTCGGAGGATGTGTAGCCATATCCGGTACCATAGGGTTCGTGGGACTGATAATCCCCCACATCTTCAGGACGTTGGTGGGTCCGAACCACAGCTACCTGGGAATCATCTGTGTGTTCGCAGGTGCGATCTTCATGATGGTCATGGACATCATCGCAAGGAACAGTATGGCGACCGAAGTGCCTATAGGTGTCCTGACGTCCCTGTTGGGAGCACCGTTCTTCGTGTACATCATGAGGAAGAAGAGAAACGAGATCTGGTGATACGATGGAACTGGAGATCAACGACCTCAGATTTTCCTACGGGTCCAAGGAGACCCTCAAAGGACTCACGTTCAACGCCAGGCCCGGGGAGGTCTTGGGTATCCTCGGGGAGAACGGATGCGGGAAGACCACTCTGCTCAAGTGCATCAATTCCCTCCTGAAGCCTTCCGACGGACGTATCGAGATATTGGACTTCGACCAATCGGTGTTCTCCGAGAAGACCTTGGAGAAGGTGCAGGACGGGCGTCTGAACGTAAGGGATGTGTCCACCAAGGACCTCGCGAAGACCATGGCTGTCGTATCGCAGTCCGCGATTATCTCGTTCCCGTTCACGGTGCTTGAAGCGGTGATGATGGGGGCCTATTCCAAACCCAACGAGGTACGTAACGCCCCCAAGGAGAAGAAGGACCACGTCTTCAACTGTCTCCGTGACGCAGGTGCCTTGGAGCTCGTGCATAGGAACGTCAACGAGCTCAGCGGAGGAGAATTGAGAAGGGTGATGATCGCCCGTGCGTTGGTCCAGAACCCCACGACCCTCCTTTTGGACGAACCTACCCTCCACCTCGATGTCATACACCAGATCGAGCTGATGGAACTGGTGACCGAGCTCGCTTCCAAGCATAATATCCTCGTCATAATGGTGACCCATGACATGATGCTTGCGGCCCGTTACTGCGACAAGATCATCCTGATGGAAAAGGGACGTATCGTGGAGACCGGCCCCACCGAACAGGTGATGACCGAGAAGAACCTCGACGAGGTGTTCCACGTCCGTTGCAGGGTGCAGAAGGATGAGGAGATCAAAGGGCTCAACGTGACCATCGTGGGAAGGTCGAAGAACTATCGCGGATTCGGTTCGGAATGATGCATTCGGACAGGTACGGTAGACAAACCTATACATTCAGTTGATACGTCTAACCTGTGTTGGATGATAGTTACACTATATAGTTAGTGTACATACCGTGGTCCGTGCAACTATTAAAATCGGATAAAACAGACCTAGACGTCCTCCTCGGCGAACCCCGCAGAGCGATACGTCTGATGTTCCTTCCGTTCCTGATCGCCATGGCGGTCGTCCAGATCAACCAGTTCGTCGACACGTTCTGGGTGGCCGGACTCGGAAACACCTCCGCGGAGGCCGTTTCCACCGTGGTGCCCATCTATGCCCTGATGGTCTGTGCCGGACTTGGTATCAGCGTCGGAGCCACCACCACCATCGCGTTCAGATTGGGACGTAAGGAGCACGAGGCCGCCAACAGTCTGGCAGCCAATTCGTTGATCCTCGGTATCATCTTCGGAATACTCGCGGCCGTCATCGTGGCCATCGTCATCAACCCCGCCATCGACTTCCTCGGTGCGCAGTCCGTACGTGACGAGAGCATCGCATATCTCATCCCCTACATGGTGATGTGTCCCGTCATGCTCGTCGACTCCATCATCGGAGGTACCCTCCGTGGAGAAGGTGCGGCGAGGAAATCCACAATCGTTCAGATGTCCGCGGCCATCTTCAACATGGTCATCGACCCCATCCTGATCTACGGACTGAACATGGGCGTCATGGGAGCAGGACTCTCCACCACCGTGTCCGCACTCCTCTCCGTGATGATCGCCCTGTACTGGTACAGGACCGGAAAGACCGTCATCCGTCTCGATAGAAAATCCTTCAAGGTCGACAAGGCCATGATGCGCGAGGTCTTCGCGGTAGGAGGTCCCAGTGCCGGACGTACCGCTATCTCCGACCTCACCGATTTCTTCCAGCGTTTCTTCCTCATCATCGCAGGTGGAACCACCTCCGTCATGCTCTACAACTATACCTGGAAATACATCGGTATCGTCAACCTTCCCGGAAGGGCGTTCGATTCCGCTATGGTCCCCGTGTGTTCCGCCGCCCTCGGTCAGAGCGATGTGGACAAGATGAAGACCGGTTTCCTGTACACCATGAAGCTCGCCATCACCTGCAGCGTGATCTTCACGATCGTCCTCTTTGTGTTCGCCGAGCCCCTGATGTCCATCCTCACCTATGAGGAGTCCATGCACAAGCTTCTTTCACAGTTCGTATGGACCCTTCAGGTCTCCACCCTCCTGATCCCCTTCTCCGCCCTCATGGGAGTATGTTCCTCCCTTCTGCAGGCGATGAAGAAGGCCAAGATCCCCATGTACTTCTACATGCTCTGGGGATTCGGAAAGCTCGGACTCTACGCCCTCGCCGCCTACGGCTACATGGGCATCGATCCATTCGAGGGGATCATCTACAGCATGGTCCTGATCCACATCATCGGTGGGATCTGTCTTCTCAGCCTCGCCCTCTGGCAGTTCAAGAAGGTCAAGGCAAGCGTTGAAGCGTCCAAGGCCGTCGCATAAACCTTTCAAAATATCCCCGTCATCGGGACGGGGACACATATCTTCCAGGGAGGTCAGAGTCTTCTCCAGGAGTTCAGACGGTTGTTTCCTTCGTTGACGAGATATCCGTTGGATTTCAGTTTGGAGACGATCTTGCTGACCGCAGGGACACTGAGCCCCAACGCCTCCCCGACCTGACCTATCTTCACGTGCCTGTTCTTGCCGAGGTATTCGAGGACGCCTATGTCGCTCTTGTTCAGAAGTCCCTTCTCGATCTCCTTGAAAGCATGTTTCCGGGGATGGTCCGGGATGAAGGAGAAAGGCAGCGTCACGGTGATGATCCCCTCTCCCATCGAGATCGACTGACGGCCGTAGCTACCGACTATCTTCTGTATCCCATGACCGCTCTGTTCGGAGTAGTCCGCCAGGATGAACATGTCGAAAAGGGATTTGTTCACAGGCATGCTCTTACCGGAGTAAAATTCCTCCAGGGAGAGCATGAAAGGTATGGAACCGTATGATTGGACCTCGATCCTGTCCTCGAACACGAACACGGACGGAGGGACCATGGTCTTCCAATCGTTGTGGACGCATGCGTTTATCCATGCCTCCCTGAACGCTTCCATGTCGAACAGGTCCGTTTCCTTCCTCGCACCGTCCTTGAGCAACACCTTGGTGGATTGGTATGATTGCATATGGTCCAGCACGAGTCCTGCACTGATAATCAGGGACCTTCTTCCGAAATCGGTTCTATGGGACAGGGATCTTTTGTCGGTACCTTCGAACATCACCACCTGCATAGGCACATTGTTCTGGTCCGAAAGGAGATACGCCAATACGTTGAACCTGCCGTCCGCATCGGTCATCCCATGGCTTTCGTAGAACCCTTTGTCAGTGCGTACATGGACGTTCCTGGTTTCCAGATAGCGGGCGAAGGCGGAGAAGGTCATTTCCTGTGTCGGGGCTGTAAGCATTTTAGGGAGGTCCATCCCTTTGGAAAGCAGCATCCTTGTCAGCATCTCCGGTGTCATCGATACATTGGAGGTTACATTGCGGACGTAGTATCTTCCATTGAAAGAATAAGCGGATGCGTAGCCGCTGCAGGATATGCGGATGTATCCCTTACCCTCTTCGGTGTGGAGGATGTCGATATCGGGAAGGCATTTTGGAAGGACCATGCTGTCGATGCGGTTGCGGATCTTTTCCAAGGTGTCTTTTCCGATCTGCATCCCTACGACCTCCCCTTGGTCGTCGACGCCGATGTAGACCGTTCCGTGGTTATGTCTGTTCAACATCGCGGTCAGTCCCAGAAGACCTTTGTCCATCTGTCCCATTCCCGATTTGAATTCGACCGTTTCGCTTTCCAGACCGATGTTCGTCATACTCCTTCTCCTATACTGTGTTACTCAATAGTATACCTAATAATATACTCATCAATATACTAAATGATATATCGAATAGTGTATCGATAAGACGACCCAGACCTTAACTTAATGCTATGGACTACATGTAGACCTTATCAACCGACTTCGGAACGTTATGGTGTTCGTTGTTATGTCTGTAAAGACTTATCTAAACGGATAAGGTGAATCTTGACAGAGCAATTACTATATTCCAAAGCATACTTCACAGACGTAGGAAAGGGAAATGGTAGGATGATCATCGCTGAATGTACTTTCGATAGGCCTGACATGATCCTCTCCCCCAATGAACACTGGCAGTGCCTATATGCGATGAAGCTTCAGATCCTCCAGGAGAACGTAGGTCTGACGTTCGGTGAGGCGAAACTATACCTCTATGGGATGGAATGGCATAATCTTTCCGACTTTATTTCTTTGAAATTGGGCATTCCCGAAAATACCCCGGAACATGAGAGCTTGTATTGGGACCTTACCGACGAATATGAAAGGATCTCCAGAATAGTTGGAGATAAACCTGAAAGGGTCTTTGGACGTTTCCAGGACGGTTATAATGGTGATCTGTCGGGTGGAGATTTCGACGTCACGAATCCTGAAGAGGGGTTATACGATGTTTCAAGCGATATCGACCTGTTGAAACACCCCCGTTATAGGCGCACCAACAATTCTGCTTCCAAAAGCAAGGTATGGTATTATGGGGAGTTTCTTACAAAAGAAGAGTTCAGACAGGTCCGTTATGCCAAGCGTTTATGGTTCCTGCAGGGGGCTGGATTCAGTTATGCAGATGCCCGGTTGTATCTCCATCGGGAGAGGCCCGAGGCCCTTGAGGATCTGTCCCTTTTGCTGTCAGAGGATTCGGAAATCTTGAAAAACAGATTTGCGGAGATCTGTGCCGAAGTGGAGGCAATGCTCGAAAAGGAAGATATCTTCCACGGACATACCTCTCTTATTGGCAATAAAACAGTTTGACTTCCATCCCGGGCTTTTCCAGAGGCTCCGGGATTCCTTTTCAACGGTCGTAAACGACGAACCCATCTAATAGTCCGTTGATTCATTCCTTGTCTTAATCCGATCGTTCATTCTCCAGGCTGCATGTTGTCCTCGAACCTCGAATCGATGACATAGGGCATGAGCCAATGGGTGAGCGGCTTAAGGTGCCTCATGAACCAGTGCACGTTCGGACCCACTTCGACCAAGGCGACGATCGTACCGATTCCGACGACCTGGAAGATCGCATCCACTCCGAGGCCTACGACGGTTATGATGACCGCGACGAGGACGACGAGTCCGTCGGTGAAGAGCTTGATGTAACCGTAGTCCCACTTGGTGACGTATTGTATGGCACGGTTCATTCCGTCCGCGGGCAACATGGTGAAGCTGGCGACGATCTCCAGATACACACCGAACGCCATCACGATGCATCCGAGGACCATTATGGCGAGCTCCGCGGGAAGTCCCGACACCTGTATCCATCCTGTACAGAAATCGACCGCATCGAGGATGTATCCGAACAGGAACGAGATAACGAACTGGAGACCTACTTCGGTCCAGCTCATGGCTTTCCTGTACAGTCCCTTCTGGATCACGATCTGTACGATGTTCTTGATGGTGGACGTGGTTCCCAACGATATGCCGACGAGCAGTTCGACGGCCACGGGGATGGTCGTGAGAGGGGAAACTCCCAAGGCGGCACGGATCGTAAGCACCATTCCGATGGAACGGACCACCATGCTGAGGACGAAAATGATAAACCTTCTCATAGGGTGGTCTACTTTCCAAGCCATGTAAGGCAGGTTTATCGTTGTATGGTATTTAAGTTCATTTATGACCATTGTTCCAACATCTTTTGGTGTAAACCTTTGGACAAAAATTATTGGACATATGGGATGGTGTATGACAGAGGGAGTCCGGGCCCATGGACGTCCGGCTGTCCCGTGTCCCGGGCCTCTCCCGATACATCCCGCCATATGAGGTAACATTTATTATATAACATCAGTAATCTGTCCTCAGATGCCACCGGAAACCAGATACACCCGCGAGGACGTAGTGTCCGCGGCCCTGAAGATCGCCTCCGAGAAGGGGATGGACTCCATCACCGCCAGGGAGGTGGCGAGGACCATGGGCTGTTCCACCCGTCCCATATTCTCCTACTTCGACACCATGGACCTCCTGAAGGAGGAGGTCATAGGCCGCATCAAGGCCCTCCGCAGGGAATACATAGACCGCGGTCTCTCCTCCGAGGTCCCGTTCAAGGGATACGGCAGGGCTATCGTGCGTTTCTCGATGGACCACCCCGTGCTGTTCAGACAGTTCTTCCTCTACGACGGTGTGGACGGGGACGTCCGCAGCGTGTTCGACGAGGACGGCGACCGTGACCGCGTGGTCGGTGCGATCCTCCGGACCTTCAAGGTGGACGAGGCGCAGGCGGAGGAGCTCTTCCGCAGGCTGTCGGTCATATTCTACGGTGTCCAGACCATGTGCGCCATGGGGATGCTGAAGATGGACGACGGGGAACTGGAACGTCTTCTTTCCGACGAGTGCTACGGGGCGTTGACGGTCATCCTCAAAGGCAACAACATCAAGGAGATGGTAAGATGAAGGATTATTACACAGTGGGCGAGGACGGGCTCACCCGTGACGGGTATAGAAGGCTCGTCCCCGTGTCCAAAAGGGCGATGTACGTGAAGGAGGCGTTCGTGCTTGTGTTCGCCATAGCGGTGTTCGGTATTGTGACGTTCTACAGGGAGGGAATATTCGGGGACGCCACGGACATCGCGATGCCGTTCCTGATGGCATCGTACGTGCTGGTGTTCGTACTCCTCGCATCGAGGCCCACCCTGTTCTACAACCATTACTGCTACAGGATAGACGACGACAAGGTGGAGGTCCGCAAGGGGATCTTCGTCATCGACCACACCCTCGTCCCCATCGAGAGGGTGCACCAGGTCAACGTCAGGCGCGGACCCGTGAACAACCTCTACGGTCTCGCGGACGTCGTCATCACCACTGCCGGAGGTACCGTGGTTCTGGACTACCTGACCTCGGATGAGGCGGACAGCATCGCGACCAGGCTCAACGACTGCGTCGTCAGACTTCTGAAGGAACGTGACCGATTTGGAGGAGAGGACCTATAGGAACCATCCTTCGGTGGTCCTGAAGAACATCCTGGTCGTCGTGTTCGTGTTCGGGTTCATGGTGTTCGGTTTCACGGAGGACACCGGATACCTGGAGACGGCCCTTGCCGTATACGCGGCCCTGGTCGCAGGCATGTCCGCGCTGTTCGTCCGCTGGTGGATGAAGACCACCTACACCATCGGGGAGCAGGGTATAGAGGTCGATGTGGACACCCTGTTCAAGAGACACAAGTTCGTACAGTACTCCAAGATCGCGTCCATCAACGTGTACAGGGGGATTCTCAACCGCGTCTTCGGCACGACCGTCCTCCTGTTCAACATAAACTCGTCGGTGAACTCCAACCGTGCGGAGGCATCGATATGCCTGAAATCGGATATCGCGGACGCACTCCGCAACGAGCTCAACTCCCGTCTGTTCGAGAAGGAGGTCACGGTGGAGGAGGACAGGCACATCGAGTCCATGATACGTGTGAGCAACCTCGACATCATCGTGCACGGTCTGATCGGACAGCCCACCGGTGCGTTCGTATGGGGTATGCTGTTCCTGGCGTATTCGGTGTACATGCTGCGCGAGAACATCGCCTCCGGGGCAGTGACCTCGATGGTGATGTTCGCCCTGACCACCGGTATCCCGTGGATCAGGACCATCATGCAGTATTACAACTACAGGGTCTACCGTGTGGGTGACACAATCACCGTGGAGAGCGGTATGCTGAGCACCTTCCGTTTCACCTTCGATGTGGGGAAGCTGAACTCCGTGTACTTCAGCGAGCCCCTGTTCGCACGCATGGTCGGCAAGACCGCCCTCGTGGCGGAGGTCGTCGGGGTGGCCGGTTCTGACGGAAAACCCCTGCTGTGCCCCCTCAAGAAGAGGTCCGAGGTGATGGACCTGTTCTCCAGGCTGGTCCCGGAGATGGATATCGGCGGGGGATCCGAACATGAACCCGTGGAGGCTTTCTGGCCTCAGGTGATGAAGGCGTTCGTCTATTCCGGTATCTCCATCGGTATAGGGGCCTTGGCGGAGGCCGTGATAAGGGCGAACCTGGTGTTGGACGCCATGGACGAGCAGTGGATGCTCCTCCTCGGGACCGTGTTCTACGTCGTCATACCCGTGCTGCTGATATTCCATGCGGTCCTCGCACACCGCAACCGCGACCTGTGCCTCGGCGACGAGCTCGTCAGGTTCACCGTAGGGGGATACGACAAGACCACCGAGATCGTCAGGTACGACAAGATCCAGTTCTGCGGGACCGAGGAAGGTCCTCTGCAGAGATGCTTCGGTCTCGCCACCTGCAGGATGAACCTGGTCTCCGCCATGGGTGTGAAGGAATGCCGTACCGGGATGTTCGGGAAGGAGCTTCTGGAGAGGATCCCGGCGGAGACGATGGCTAGGATCCAGGACGGCAGGTACGACTACCGCAGATACTTTTGAAACGGACCGGACGGGGGCCGACCGCCTCTGTCCGGTCATCCGTCGACGGAACGCAATTATGTGGATCCGTCGACTGTACGAAAATATTCATTATATTGATTGAATTGTACTTATAATATAGATGTTTTGTACAATTATATGCACTATTTTTTTTTTGATTGTATAATCGATACATCCAATACTCCTTACTTTAATAAATCCAATCTATGCTGAACTATACAGCCTACTGTAATAATCGTAGGTTGTGATAGCATGAGTAACTTATCGAAGTTCGTCATGTCACTGATCATCGTGTTCTGCATGGTCGGTGCATACACTGTATTGAACGATACAGGTGACGTGGACGCGGACACCAGGGACCAGATCGGCACCCTGGATACCGACGACGGATACACGTTCGTCCTGTATAGCGATAAAACAGCAACGATTAAAAACCTGACAACACAGGAGAAATCCGTTGTCCTCGCCAAGACCGTCACCTATGAAGGTGAGGAGTACACTGTGACCCATATCGCAGGTGCGGCTTTGAGGGGCTCCACTGTAACTTCCGTCACGATCCCCAACACCATCGTGGAGATCGAGAAACAGGACGGTATGTTCAGTTACGGTGCCTTCGAGTACAGCAGCATCGAGAACGTGTTCTTCGAGGAGAACAGCAGTCTCGAGAAGATCGGATACAGGGCTTTCGCAGGTTGTATCCATCTTTCGCAGATCGAGCTTCCATCCTCTCTGAAGGAGATCGACGACCAGGCGTTCGGACTGTACACTATGACCGCCTTCTTGCCTTCCGGGAGGGTCACCCTCAACTATGCGGACGTAGCATTGACCTCGATTCATATTCCCGCATCTGTAGAGAAGATTGGACTGAATGTGTTCCCCTACACGATGATGGATATCACCGTCGATCCGGAGAACAAGAACTTCTGTGTCGAGAACGGCATGTTGTTCGATAAGGGCAAGACGTTCCTTTACCGTGCTTTCGACGTATCCGGCGACGTTTCCCTGCCCGATACCCTCGAGACTGTCGGTGACTACGCGTTCAGGTTCCTGACAAAAGCGGACTATCCTGAAAGCGCCTTCGAGAAGCTCGGGATAACCGAGAATCCCATCCACTATGAGGTGGATATAACCAAGGTGACCATTCCTGATTCGGTGAAGGCCGTCGGAAAATATGCGTTCAACAAGACCACTTTCGAGATCGCAGGTGGCAACGGTATTACCACTTTGGATACCGGTGCGTTCAACGGAGCCGTCGGAATGACCTCGTTCGTAGTCAATGAAGGATGTACTGTAGCATACGGTGCATTTACCGATTCCGGGCTTAAGGAGCTCATCGTCAAGGACATCACTGGAAACTACACCTTCAGTGGAACCAATGTGGAGAGGATCGTCTTCTCCGCGGATACCATTGCCATCGGTAATTTCTCCAGTTCCAGCAATCTTACCACCGTCACCTATGATGGTGCGGACGAGGGATGTTCCTTCATTCTTCCCCCAAATGTCAAGACCGTCCCTCAGAGAGCGTTTGACAGTTGTTCTTCTCTGACGGCTTTGAACCTTTCCAATATCGTTGAGATCGAGGACAACGCGTTTTACAGCTGTACCAACGTGACAGATGTAGTCTTCGGTGATAAACTGACCAAGATAGGCAGCTACGCCTTCTACCGTTCCGGAATAGATTCCGTCGTGTTCCCCGCATCGTTGGAATACATCGGTCAGAGCGCATTCTACAACTGTTCCGCACTTGCCAAGGTGGAATATCTCGGTGAGATCGTTTTCAGTACCAATACCTTCTCAGGTTGCAAAAAACTGAACTACACCGACTCTGAGACCGGCGTGGTCAGTATGCAGCTGTTCAAATACGATTCCGTTCTTTCCGATCAGGTCTGTTACAACTATGCTACGAGTTGGACTGCCACCGAAGACGGCATTGTGAAGTTCCCCTCGAACCTTGTAGGGATCAACCCCAATCTTGTCAGTGGAAAGGATGTCAAGGGATTCGTGCTAGGGGACAATTCCGTCGGATTCGTTCTGGACAGGGGGGTAATATATAACGCCGACAAGACCGTCCTGATCCTTGCTTCCAGTGAACAGTCCGAGATCGTCATCCCCGAGTCGATCGTCGAGATAGGAAACTACGCCTTTTCCGGTGTGAAAGGGGATGTGAAGATAGATTTGGACAAAGCAGTCAACTTGAAGGTCATCGGAGACGATGCGTTCTACCACTGCGATTCGATAAAAACCTTCAATGCACCTGCCACTCTGGAAAAGGTAGGTTCATCCGCCTTTTCCTATTCAGGCATCGAGTCTGCATCCTTCAGGGATGTCATGGCGGAAAACTTCGAAATCGGCTCGTATGCTTTCAGCAACACGCCCGGTTTGAAAACCGTACTGTTGTCTGATAACACCTATTTCAACCTGGGGATGTACACATTCCAGGTCAGCGGAATAGGGTCTTTGCATCTTGAGAAAGGGCATGTATACCACTCTTTTGAAAGTTGTGCCAACCTGAAAGAACTCTACTTCGGAAGAGGTGTGGACTATCTTTGGCAGAGCTCTATTCAGGCCTGTGACGCCCTCGAGACCGTTTGGATAATGTCTGACAATCTCGAATATGTAAGGTCCGATTCACTTCCCAACAACTATTCGGGACTTGTGATCACTCCTCTGGGTTCCGAGAACGACTACTCTTCTTTCTCCAAATATGCACGTGCATATGCAGCCCAGTCCGAATCCGGAAAATATCTGGTGATCCCCATCGATGTCGGAATGACCGTGGAAACGGTGTCCACCGAAGGCGATGATCTCACCGTTTCTTTCACTCTCAACAAGGGTTACACCGATTCCGTGTTCACCGTGTTCTTCAACGGTGTCGCCGTGGAGCTCGAGGACGGGGTCTTTACATTCACTCTCGTCGAGGGAGACAACGTCCTGTCCTTCGAAGGCATCGAGAGGGACCATTACACCGTGACGGTCGAAGAATCCCCCATGTACGACATCGTCGTGTACAAGAACGAGACCCTTTTCGAAGAGTATCTGGTGTTCCAGATCGTCGTCAAGGAAGGCTATGCCGTGTCCGGTCTTTCGGCCACTGTAGATGGTCAGACCTATCTTCCTTACAGTGACAACTTCTTCGCCGTCAGAATCCTCGGAAGCGGTACCGTGCATATAGACGGAGTCTCCCCCGAGACCTACTACGTCACCTTCATCGAGAACGGAAGGCTCGCCTATGTCGGTTCCGTGGAGTACGGACAGACCTTGTCCGTTCCCGGACTCACCGATAAGGCATGGTATGTCTTCGGTTCCGATGAGGCATACGACTTCACCGAGCCCATCGTGTCCGATACCGAGTTCTACAACGTGCCTGTAGCGGACGACACGGTCTACTATCTTCTCGATTACACCCAGGTCCGTGGCGACCTTACCGTCACCGTGGACGGAAAACCGGTCACGTCCGGTTCCAAGGTAGCAGCAGGTTCTGAAGTGGACTTCGTCTTCGACGGAGGAAACAGCTTCGAGATCACCGGATGGTATGTCAACGGGGAATTCATCGGAACTTCTTCGAAGACCTTGGCTGTTGTCATGGACTCCAATATCTCCGTGATGTATTCCGTCAGGTACTTCCAGGGCGGATACGAGTACATCATCGACTCCCCCATACCCACGACCACCGAGGAGATCAAGGAGATGCTTTGGATCGGATCCTACAATGACCCCCTCACCCCCTCCTATAACTCCAACATGCCCAAGGGATATGTCGCCGTCGACGACTATCTGTTCATGGTCATCGACCACACCCTGTACAAGCTCGATCTCAACGGAGAGCTTTCCGAAGAGTCCATCAAGGCCTCTCTGCAGGTGGACCTCGGTGCCAACGGCGGCAACCTCTGCTATGCCAACGGTTACCTCTTCGAGCTCGGGACCAAGAAGGTCTTCGATACCGATCTCAACCTTGTCACGACCTTCACTTCGGCATATACCTCCGTGAAGGCGTACGGAGATTCCTTCGTCGCGTCCATGAGCCGTTACTTCTACAGGTTCGACATCGTCGATTCCGTGGATGCAGATGGAGAACCTACCAAGACCATCCAGAACAAATGGTCCAGGATCCTTCCCAGCGCATCACCCAACTACGGTATCTTCCAGCTCTATGACGGATACCTGTACTATATCGTCGCCTCCACTTCCTCCACCAGTCTTGACCGTGCACTCAGCAGCATCGATCTCGAGACCGGTGTGACCGTGGACACCTTCGACCTCAACCCCTACCACTACGGACACTATTACGACGACGGATGGCTCACCCTTTACGACGGCTATCTCTATCTCGCATCCTACACCTCCGGTCTCTTCGGTGAGACCAACAATGGTGTGGACGGAATACCCAAGCTCGTGCGTATTGCGGTCGACAAGGGTAACTTCGTCGACGAGTCCGTACAGTACATGGTCCTCCAGCAGGGACAGAAGTCCGGAGTCGTGGTATACAACGACCGCGGATACGTCAACGGCCGTAACGGGGAGTTCGTCTGTTTTGACGCCAAGACCTTCGAGGTCATCTATACGATGCGTGGAGCCGACACCCATGGAGGTATCGTGGTCGATACCGCCTACTCGACCCCCGAGAACAACTACAAGGTTCTGATCTATATCGTCCCCTACACTCCTACCAAAGACCTGATAATCTTCGAGGATTCCCAGGGACAGACCGAAGGAAAGATGTACAGGATCGAGAACGTCGGTTATGCCCAGTACGCCACCACCGCCATCAGGGCGTCCGCCAGCGGAAACGTGTTCTGGTTCAACGATTCCTCCATCTTCTTCATCTACGGACACAAGGACATGACCGTCGAGTTCTTCGACGGAAAGGACAGGATCTCCGTCCAGACCGGGCTGCAGAACGGCGATTCGTTCGCCGTTCCCGATGCACCTTCCAAGGCCGGGTTCGAGTTCGTCGGATGGGTCGACGCCTACGGGAACACCATAACCTCCGACAGCAAGGTCAACGGAATGATGTCCGTCTACGCGATGTGGGCCCCCGCCGTTCTCGATGTGACCTTCGTCGTGGACGGTGAGGTCTATGCGGAGGAATCCGTCGCCTACGGCGGTACCGTCACCCTGCCCAAGGATCCCGTCAAGGCGTCCGACGACAAGTCCGACTACGTGTTCGCATACTGGTCCGTCGACGGCAAGGTCTTCGACGGAAAGGTCACCGCAGACACCGTCGCCATCGCCGTCTTCGACGCCATGCCCCGTACCTTTACGGTGACCGTCGTCTACAACGACGGAACCACCGAGAACGTCCCCGTGGTGTACGGTGACATGATCGACGGTCCCAGGGCCGTGTACAAATACTACAGGGACTCCGAGATGACCAAAGTCTGGGCGCCCACTACCAAGATCTACCGCGACATCACTGTGTACGCGGTGGTCGGTATGTCCGGCTCCGCAGGTGCCGACACCGTATGGGAGATGGACTTCGCCACTGGAACCCTCACCATATCCGGAACCGGGGCGACCGATGACTGGACGGCCACCAAGACCCCCTGGTACGCATACAGGAACCTGGTCACCACCTTCGTTGTGGATGAAGGTGTCACCTATCTCGGTGCATACGCCTGCTACAAGTACGCCAACCTCTCCGAGGTCGTCCTCTCCGATACCCTCGAAGGTACCGGAAAGTACGCCGTCGTCACCTACGTTGCCGACCATGTCAGGATCGGTTCCGGTCTCAAGGACCTCGGAATGCGCGGACTGTTCGGCATGACCTTCTATGAGAACGGATCCGTCGTCTCCGCGACCTCCTCCAACCTCAGGTCCAAGGAGTTCTTCGGAACCGACGGTGAGCTGTATCTCGACAGTATCCACGGCACCGTGGGTGACGTGGAATGGACCATCGACTGTTCCGACAGGACCTTGACCGTATGCGGACAGGGTTCCACCGGTGACTGGACCGCCCTCACCGCCCCCTGGTATGCTTACAGGGCATACTTCGAGAACGTGGTCGTCGAGGACGGGGTCACCGAGGTCGGAGACTTCGCATTCTACAGCTATAGTGGAATCAAGAGCATCGTACTCTCCGACACCGTTGTCAAGGTAGGGAAGAACTCTCTCAGGGGCTGTGGTGCCCTCGAGGAGATCGTGTTCGGCGGATCCCTCGCCACCGTCGGTTCCAATGCCTTGTACGGATACACCTTCCTCGATATGGACGGAAAGGCGATCAAGCCTGTCGCATCCAAGCTTGCGGGACACACATTCGTCGGAAACGGCGACAAGGTTCTCGCAATGACCGTCTGAAACAATTTAACCGGGCTTCGGCCCGGTAACCTTTTGAACGGTCCGATCCATGCAGTGGGTCCAAACGACCGTTTTCAGGGAACGGTCGGCCATCTGGGAATTCGAACATCAAAAATCCGGATTTTCGGACAAATGCGGTCATAGATGATCTACAGGCACATTCGGTAAATCGTTTGGTATGTCCGACCGGGGACGTCGGAAGGTTCGGAACCTCCCGGCCCCCGATCGATCAACAGTATCCGTTTATCTCTGGGCGACGACGTAGATGACGTGCCATCCGAACTGGGTCTGGCAGACAGCGACGTCTCCGGGGTTGTAACCGAAGCAGATGTCCTCGAAGGGTTTTACCATCTGTCCGCGTCCGAACCATCCGAGGTCTCCGCCTTTCCTTCCGGAGGGGCATTTGGACCTGGTCATGGCGATCTGGGCGAAGTTGGCTCCGTTCATCACCTGGTTGTAGATGTCGTAGGCTTCCTGCTGGGAATCCACGAGGATGTGGGATGCTCTGACTGAGTTAACCATACGGCGGGGTATGTGTTCCTTAATTAGAGTTTTTGCGGACATCGGATGTATCGTTCCACATGTCACGGACCGTATCCGTTTCCCCGACACGCCCCCGTGGAAAAGGCAGGACATGTCCCGTCCGGTGTCCGACTGTATCTTGGATTTATTCTTTCCACATGGGTACACTATGTAAGGTTTTGGTGGAACGGTTTTCCTTTCAAAGATTTTTATAGACTTTTAGGATAACCCCAAAGGCAATGGATTCTGACGAACGTTTCGGTAAAGAGCTTGCAGAATGCAGGGACATCCTCGAAAGGATGTCCAAGGAATCTGTGGAGCTGTCTGAAAGGCTTTGTGACCTGATCGAGGAACACGACGGAGATCTTGACGGTATGCAACGTTACTGCCGCAGTATGAAAAGGTCCCTCGCTGATGTGTTCGAAAAAGTCGACCTGAGGCTCAGACGTTATGAGACCGGAGACCGTCCCGCCCTTCCGAGCGTCCTCGTACTGTCCATCGACTGTTGCAAGAACCTTTTCCGCTGTATCGGCACCTGTGAGGGCCTGGAGCTCCATGCACGTCTGACGTCGAACATCGGGCACCTTCTGTACTACATTCGTTCCATGCCCGAAGAGGGCGAGGAGTTCTCCGGGATAGACCTTTCCGACCTGGAGGCCATCGTACCCAGGATCGAGGCCGGTTCCGTCCAGGACAACGAGCTCATCGCGTTCGTCAACGCACACGTCCCCGCGATACAGGCGTACGCGGAGTCGTTGAGACGCGACATGTATTGGGAACCGAGTACAGTTGGAGACAATTAACCTATATATCCTACAGAGGAGATTCACACACATGGTAACCAAGTGCAAATGGGCGGATCCTAAATTCCGCGGAAGCGAAGAAATCCCCAAGGGTCTCGTCGTCGAGGATTTCCTCGAGGGGATAGGCATGCTCCATATGCATCTGCAGTACGCCCTGGGTACGTTGGTCGTCTGGCAGTTCAGTTGTAGGGACAAACTGATAAAGGACGGGGTTCCGGAGGAGACCCTTCATTCTGAGGCGGAGATCCGTATGGGGTTCACCGACCATCAGGCGTTCTTCATAACCTACAACGATATTACGGAGATGATGGCGCAGATGTACGGTAAAGACTACACCGCCGATTTCGAGATCCTCAAGAGCATCGTCCTGACCCAGGAGTATTTCTCGCACGAGTTCTTCCTCAACCATCTCAACTGCAGCAAACCGTTCAACGAAGACCTCAACAATCTCCGTATCGCCATCAACATGTCGATGGGTGTCAACAACAAGTACGAGATGGAGATCGAGGACCTCGTCGGCAACCAATGAAAAGAAGTTTTACGGTCCGGGGAGGACGGGAATGCTCCCGCCCCCGGTCATTCCTCCTGTCCGTCCCCTTCGAGGAGCGTCATGATCTCCTCGTACTTCAGGACGGCATCCTCGTCGTCCTGTTCCGCGGCGGCACCGTACCATTCCGCGGCAGTTTCCAAGGATTTCTCGACACCCTCTCCCTTCTCGTATTTCTCGGCAAGGTTGAACTGTGCATCGATGTGGCCCTGTTCGGCGGCCTTCGTGAACCATTCCACCGCTTTTTCAAAGGACTGTTCTACTCCGTCGCCCTCGTCGTACATGATACCTAGAAGGTTCTGTGCCTCGGGATCCCCCGTCTCGGCCGCCTTCACCATGTACTTGTGTGCGAGCATGTGTTTCTCGGCGGGTTGGGACAGATAGAGCACCGCGAGGTTGAAACAGGCGTCGGTGTTGTCCTGGTCTGCGGCCTTGGTGTACCATCTGATAGCCTCGGGGATGGACTTCAGGACGCCTTTCCCCTCCTCGTACATGGACGCAAGGTTGTTCTGTGCCTCGGCATACCCTTTCTCGGCGGACATCTTGTACCATTTAGCGGCCTCCCTGTCGCTCTGTTTGACGAAGTATCCCGCGTAATAGAAGAAACCGAGATCGCACATGCCTTTGGGATCCCCGTTTTTAGCGGATGCCATGCTGGTGACGTAGTCGTTGTAGTCCGGGGTGTATTCGCCCTCGTTGGTCATGGCGGATGCCAGAGCGATACGGGTTATAACTGTGTCGGAGAAAGGAAAGATAGGGGCTTACGCCCCTGTGGTTTCAATATCTGTTTCTAGGTCTGGATGACCTGTCGTCGCGGTTGCTGGGATATCTTCTGGGAGGTCTTTCGTCCCTGTCGCGTCCGTATCCGCCTCTGGGACGGTCTCCGTAGTCGCGGCGGGGCCTGTCGTCGCGCCTGTCGGACCTGTATCCGCGGTCCCTTCCGCCGTATCCGCGGTCGTCGCTCCTTCCGCGTCCGAAGTCCCTCCTGGGGCGGTCTCCGCCCCTTCCGTGGCGTCCCTCGTCGGAGTGGTTCCTGAAGCACTCCCTGCAGTAGACGGGCCTGCCCTCGGTGGGTTCGAAGGGAAGGTCGAACTCTACACCGCAGTCGTCGCAGGTGGCCATGAAGACGGGTTTGTCGTTGTTCCATCCGGAATCCCTGTCGGCCCTGCGGGGCATCTCGTTCTTAGGGTGGTTCTTGAAGCAGTCGTCGCAGTAGACGGGCCTTCCCTCGTCGGGCTGGAAGGGGAGCTGGAACTCTGCACCGCAGTCGTCGCAGACGACATCGAACATCTCCCTGTCGGACCTTTCCCTCCTGGGGCGTTTCTCGACCATGTCGGCCCTGCGGGGCATCTCTTCCTTGGGGTGGTTCTTGAAACAATCGTTGCAGTAGACGGGCCTTCCCTCGTCGGGCTGGAAGGGGAGCTGGAACTCTGCACCGCAGTCGTCGCAGACGACATCGAACATCTCCCTCTCCCTTCTGTCACGCCTGTCGGACCTGTATCCGCGGTCCCTTCCGCCGTATCCGCGGTCGTCGCTCCTTCCGCGTCCGAAGTCCCTCCTGGGGCGGTCTCCGTAGTCGCGGCGGGGCCTCTCGTCCCTGTCGCGCCTGTCGGACCTGAAGCTACCCCTGTCGGAGCGTCCTCTGCTCCTGTATCCGCCGTCGTCTCCTCTGTAATCTCTGTCGTATGCCATTTGTTAACCTTCTCATTCGGCGGGAGTACCCTCTTGGTCCGTCCCATGTCCCCCGGTTCTCTACGGGTCTACTCGAATTAAACGGTGTCAACCGTTCATCCTATTATATGTATCGGTATAACGGCGGGTTTCCGTCACTCGGGGTGCACGGGGTCATCCGACAGGGTCACTTGAACCTGATGCAAAGGGGCACCTGTCTGCAACCCAATGAGCCTATCAGCACATCGGCCCCTTTTCCCATGAAGGCGGTCTGCCATTCCGGTATGTGGAGCTCCTCCTTGATCAGATAGGTGGTCCGGACGTCGTCGCGGAACATCCTGTCGGAGAACGCCTTCAGGTCCTTCAGCAGGATTATCCTCTCTTCGGAAAGCACCTCGCGGTCCACCACTACCACGTTCTCGTCCTTCCTCTGTCTGAAGACCTCCTCCTCGACGATGTCCATGAGGGTCTTGAGGCCTTCCGGTCTGAGCCCGGGAATGACCTTTACGGAGGTGTCCGACACGAACATCCCCACCTTGGGGCGGGGGTCGGCTTCGTTAGGGCATATTGCACACATGGGGAAGTCCATGTATCGCGGATATTTCCTTCTGAGGGCAAGGGCTATATTACGAACCCCTATGTCCGACCCTATGGATATATCGGAGGAGATGCAGAAGGCCTGCGACCTTTGTTCCAAAGGCGAATGGGCGGGAGCTTTCAGGATTTTCAATCGTTTGGCCAAGAAAGGCGTCAAGGAGGCCCAGTTCGACCTGGCCCTGATGTACTCCGATGCATGCGGTGTGGAACGCGACTATAAGAAGGCGGTCAAATGGTATACCAAATCCGCCGACCAGGGTATGCCCGAGGCCATGCTGAACCTCGGTGTGCTCACCCTCGACGGATGCGGCGTGGAGAAAGACCCCGTGAAGGCGTTCTCCCTGTTCGAAAAGGCCGCCGAGTGCGGAAGTGCCATGGCACAGCTCCGTCTCGGTTCCATGTACGAGACCGGCACCGGCGTCGCCAAGGACCTCTCGTCGGCGGTCTCGTGGTACCGCACCGCCGCCGACCAGGACCTTCCCGAAGCGTATGTGGCGTTGGCCATGATGTACTTCGACGGCAGGGGCGTCAACCGTTCCGGCACCACCGCGGTGAAATACCTCGAGAAGTCCGCTTCGAAGAACTTCGCCCCCGCCATAGAGATCCTCGGGGACCTGTACTTCTATGGGGAGGAGCTTCCCCAGTCGTACACCAAGGCGGCCGAGATGTACAGGAAGGCCTCGGAAAGCAAATCCCCCAGCGCCCTGTTCAAGCTGGGCATCCTCTACGCCGACGGGAAGGGTGTGGAACAGTCCGACGAGAACGCCTACGCCCTGTTCCTCGGAGCCTCCATCTCGGGGGACGTCGACGCCATGTTCAACCTCGCGGTGGCGTACGATTTCGGTACAGGTACCGACCAGAACTACGGGGAGGCCCGCAAGTGGTACGAGATCGCCGCCGAGAACGGCAACTCCGACGCCATGTGCAACCTCGCCGACATGTACGAGAACGGCAGAGGTGTCGAAAAGGACTATGCCAAGGCCTTCGACTACTACACCAGATCGGCCGAACTGGGAAGTGACCTCGCCGTGTGCAGCCTCGGTGACATGTATTTGAAAGGGGAGGGAAGGCCTGCGGACCGTGAGAAAGCCATAGAGCTCTACAAGAAGTCTGCGGATGCGGGTTGCGAGGAGGCCTTCGAGGAGCTTTCCAACCTCGGTATAGACTACAGACCGGGCAAGGTTTGAATAGTCCGCATACGATATACCTCCGATTCCTATCAGAAAGGCGATACCATGTCCGATGTTGCATTAGTCTCAGTGACCGGTTACGACCAGTGTGCGATCACCGACCTCGTGGATTCCATCCTAGATAAGGCGGTCTCCGAGGGACATATGGTGGAGCATGTCAACACCGTCTACGACAAGGCCTGCAAATGCGGAGGCCATTGCTGTTCCGCAGGCGGAGAGGGTTGCGGCGACGAGGACTGTCTGTGCAGTTTCGCACCTAAGGTGGCGGAGTCCGACGTCCTGGTGTTCGTCCTCCCCTTCGGATGCGACGTGTCCCCCAAACAGGCGGACCGTATCATCAGTAAGGTGGTCTCCAAGTCCATCAGGTATCCCAGCAGGCCGAAGAAGGTGTTCCTTGTCGCCTGCTCCGACATAATGGAGGAATCGGTCTTCGAACCTGTGGTCCTTATGGTCGATATGGCATGCACCAAGCTCGACACGTGGTCCTTCGCCGGAAAGGTGCTTCTCCCCGGTCTCCCGGAGGCATGTTTCGAAGCAGACCCCCGTAGCTGCAGGCAGGCTTCGTCGATCGTCGATATGTTCTGACCTCCCATATCCCCTTAAATACCGTATGCGGTTTAACAGGCATGTCTTGGGTATTGTTAGGGATCCCCCTCGGGATAGTCCTGTTGTACTTTGCCTCGGACTGGCTCGTCAAAGGGGCCAAAGGCCTGGCGTTCCGCCTCGGTATATCCCCGTTCATAGTGGGGCTCACCGTAGTCGCTTTCGGTTCCTCTGCACCCGAATGTATAACCTCGGTGGTCAGTTCCGATACGCCTTCGTTGATCTTGGGTAACGTCATAGGCAGCAACATAGCCAATGTGGGTCTGGCCATCGGTCTTTCCGCACTGATATGTCCGTTAGTGGCCAAATACGACACCATGAGGTTGGAGATAACCACGATGGTGGCCGCGGCGTGTCTTCTCTTCGCCCTGGCCCTTTTCGGGAACATAGTGTTCCTGGAGGCTGTGGCCCTTATAGCCCTCCTGATGATCTTCCTGTTCGTCGTCTACCGTACCAAGAAGGACGATGCGGAGGGGCAGGCCGCATATGCCGAGAACGACGATGACGGCTGTTCCCAGAAAGGATATCCTCTTCTCATCGCAATGGTCGTCGTGGGCCTGGTGCTCCTTTATTATGGAGCTACGTTCTTCATAGACGGGGCCACCGAACTCGCCAAGATGGTGGGTATTTCCGACCTTATGGTAGGTCTTATCGTTGTCGCCATCGGAACCTCTCTCCCCGAGATATGTATATGCCTTATGGCCGCCAGCAAAGGGGAGAACGAGCTCGCTGTCAGCAACATCGTCGGTAGCTGCATATTCAACGTGTTCTTCGTTCTCGGTGTCGGTGCACTTCTCACGGACATCCCCATCGCGGACAACGTCGTCTATTTCCACCTCCCCGTGATGATCCTTTTGGCGGTTTTGATGTACGCCTTGGTGCGTTTCAAAAACGGAATAGGAAGGGCCCCTGCGGCGGTGTTGATAGGTATCTATGTCGTGTATGTCGCCATCATGGCGATAGAGCCTTCGTTGACCATCTGAGAATAAAGCCGGTCCGTCGGGAAAACTTTCCGACGGACCGTACACCTATGTTTTCCATGCGTTTCCGAAAAGAAAAACATAGGCGATAAGGTCAATGGCGACCTCTCCGGTCCAGGGGAGGTCTGCACATGGCCGACCGTATGGGTTTAGAGTTTTCCGAGGGATTTCAGCCTGTCCGTCTCTTCTTTCTCGAGATCGCGGTATGCGATTTTCGCGACCTTGGTCTGGGGGAAGGAATCACGGAACTCGATATCGTAGGGTTTTGCGTATTTCGCAACGTTCTGCCTGATGTAATCCATTATCTCGGTCTTGGTGGATTCGGATCTCTCCACTCCGCCCTCCAGAATGGCGAACACCTTGATGGCCTGTCCTTTTTCCGGATGGGGTACGCCGACGACGCAGCTGTTCCTGATCTTGGGATGTCTGTCGAGGATCTCCTCCATCTGTGAGGGGTACACGTTGTATCCGTTGGTGATGATCATCCTTTTCAGACGCTGGACGTAGGTGATGAACCCGTTCTCGTCCATGGTTCCGAGGTCACCTGTGTGGACCCATTTCCTTCCGTCGGGATGCTCTTTGAGGGTCCTTTCGGTCTCATCGGGGTTGTTGAGGTAACCGAGCATGTTGGTGGGTCCGTTGATGCATATCTCACCGAGCTCTCCTCTGGGAAGTTCGTTGGTGCCGCCTACTTCGGTGATGATGATGTCCTCTCCGACGAGAGCGGTACCGATGGTCCCGTATCTGTCGCTGCCTTCGGGCAGAAGGCATACCGCCGCTATGCATTCCGCGAGACCGTATCCCTGTCTCGGACGGGGGGCGCCCCTCTCCACGAACGCCTTGCAGATGATCCTCTCACGTTCGGGACTGATGGAATCGCTTCCGATGAACGAACCCTTTATGCCGCTGAGGTCGGACTTGGCGAACTTTTCGTTCTTGACAAGGGCTTCGAAGAGGGAGGGGGGCCCGGCGAAGAAGTTGTCCCTGTACTTCACAATCTTCTTTATGAACGGTTCGGGGGAGAACCTGGGCTCGAGAATGCTGGTCATGCCGTAGTAGAACACGGTGTGGATCGATACTCCGACCCCGAATCCGTGGAACATCGGGAGGACCGAGATCATGATGTTGTCCTTCCTTATGTCCGCCACATGGCCCAGTTGTTCGGCGAGTGCATTGAATGCGTCGCTACAGTGGATGACCCCTTTGGTGGAACCGGTGGTGCCTCCGGAATACAGGATCACGGCGGGATCCATGGGGCCCACATCCGCCTTCACGGTACCGGTGTGACTTTTTCCGTCCGAGAGGAAGGTCTTCCACATACAGGTGCCTTCGTCATAGGGTTTTTTGACGGCACATTCGTTCTTAAGGGAATACAACGCTCCCTTTATCGCACCCAGGCCGTCCTGCACGGTGGTGACCACGATCTCTTCGAGCGACGTGGTTCCACGGAGGTTCCTCATTTTGGAATAGAAAGTATCCAGTATGAACGCAATCTTGGATCCGGACAGGTCGATATACTCTTTGAACTCCATCTCTCCGGACAGGGGATGAACCATGTTGGCGACCGCACCGATCATGTTGACCGCATAGAATACGGTGACCGCCTGGGGGCAGTTAGGGAGGGCGAGGGTGACCTTGTCCCCTTTTTCGACACCGTGGGCCTTGAGGGCCTTCGCGCATTCGGTTATGTCTTCCACCATACGGGCATAGCTCACCTTCTTTCCGAAGAACTCGTATGCTATGGCTTGGGGGAACTTCTCGGAACATTCCTCTACTATCTCGAACAAGGTACCTTTCCGATATTCCAATTCCCTTTCTCCAGTCGATTCGTCAATATACATTTGTACAGCCCGCCGTACGGCATTGAATAGGATACCGTAATCAGTAGGGGTATTTTACTATCACAGGGGGTTTAGGTGTGTTTTTTGTCTGTTTTAGGACATGTAATGATTGTTTCATTGTCATGGGTACTTAAAACTGTACATTTTTTGAGGGCATTCTATCATAAACAGGATAGATGTTGGACGGTTGTCAACCATTGTCCGACATATAGGGGTGCAATGGTCGGCATCTGCATTTTATGGATGTATTACAGTAATATTTTGCTATATCTATACATTATATATTTATTGTCAGTCGAACATGACCGTCCATGACCGGAACAGAGTCCCCCGCCAATATCCTCGAGAACGTCGAAAAAAAGTTCTCTCCCGAACTGGAAGCCATGTTGGAAGAGCTGAAGACGATCGAGACCGAAAAGGCAGGAACGACCGAACTCGCCGTTTTCCGTAACAAGGTCGCCAGGAAATACCTCTCCGAGGGAAGGCTCAAGGAGTCCATGGAACAGTTCTCCAATGCCCTCGACATCAACAAGGCCACGGAGAACCCGGACCTCGGTTCCATGATCGAGTCACTCAGGGGTATCGGAGACGTCCATTTCCTTGCAGGCGATATCGTCGAAGCCCTGAAAGCAAAGGTATGCGCATGTGAGATCCTCGACGATGTGCTCCCCCTCGATCCCCTCACCGCAGACGTGTACAGGGAGATCGGACTGCTTTACACGGTGGTCAGCAGGAACAACGAGGCCCTCGGACATTTCATCAGGGCCGCTACCATCCTCGAGGACAACGGATGCAAGACCGAGCCTCTCGGATCCATCTACGAGTCCATGTCCACCCTGTACGGCAAGCTCGGAGACCGTAAGAATAAGACGGTCTACCACATCAGGGCGGGACGCATGAAGAAATCCCAGTGAGCCTGGGACAGGGTCGATGGACCGTACGGTCCGTCGGCTCCTTTCCCTCATCGGCGTCTGGCCTTCCATTCCTTCAGTTTTTCGGCATCGGCGGGAAGTTTTCTGGAACCGCCGTATATCCTGATCAGACGTTCCACCGTCCATTTGTTCCCTTTCATGGCGTATCTTTCCCCATATTCGATGAACAGTCTCAGGCTGTCGACGCTGTTCTCCGCCCATAATGCGTTCAACAGGGTCGGGATGTAACCTTTTTGACCTTTATCGACGGCCCTTTTCAACAGCCTCGATGCGAGAACCGGGTCCTTGGGGACTGATCTCCCGAGGAGGAACATCTTACCCAGTCTTCCGCATTTTCCGATGTCCACCTTGTCGGGGTCGCGACGGACGACCGTGACGAGACGGTCGGGACGTCTTCCGGACGCCAGCAGGCCGTCCAACACGTCGAAGACCATTCCTCTGTCAGGGGACCTTTCCAGAAGGGTTTCGAACCTCTCTTTGTCTTTCTCGACACCGAATCCTTCCAGATACATCATGGAAAGCGGTATGTTGGCCTCGGAGCAGCCGTCCCTGACGAGCATCTCACAGAGTTCCAACGCCCTTCCATAGTCCTTTCCCCTGTCCAACAGCGACCTTATCCTGCAGAGGGTGTTGTTCCATGACGGTCTCCTGCACTCCCGGACGTCCTCGAACCTTTCCGCATAGGAACGGTACAGTTCCTCCAGACCTCTTTCCACACGGTCGCGGTCTCCCCCGTCGGTGATGAGGTCTATGCACTCTTTCAGGTATAGTTCGACCTCCGAGATGTAATGGACGGGGGACGACCTGTAATCGTTGTGTTCGTCTCCCAATACCGGCCCGGGGATATCGATACGGTAACAACCCAACCGGTCCGTCATCAGGTCGGTGAAATGCGATGCCGCCCTGTTGGAGGAAGAATACTTCTCCCCCGTTTCCTTCACAGTGCCGTCGTATGCGACATAGGTACCTGTGCGCTGTACGTCGACCACGATGACCCTGTCACCCCAGTTCTCCTTTATGAGTCCGACGACGTCGTCCATGCGGATGTCGAAGTTCTCCCTCGCCTTCACGGACCTGTATCCGAAGTCCTTGTACCGTGGGTTCTTTCCGAATATCTTCTTCAGGATGTGGACGAAGTCCGTCTGCAGGTATTTCACACGGCCGTCGGGGAAGACGACCTCCGAGCATTCCGCACCTGCATAGAACGAGTCGATGAGGAGCCACTCCCCTTTGTGGGAAAGGATGTGGTCCAGCCCGTTCCCGTTCACGAGGAAACGGATGTTCCTGAGGTTGAACCTGTGGGGATCGTATTCCGATACCTCGCCATCGGTTATCCTGAACTCCTCGGGCATAGGTTCGAAAAGGTCCAGGATGAAGTTCCTCTGCAGATACCCCGTGACCTTGAGATCCTTTCCGGATGCCACGTTGAAGGCGTTCCTCGATACACATGACCCTATGATGTTGAATGTGGTCTGGTGGTCTAACATCCTTACCTGAGAATTTCAGGTTATTATTAGGGCTGTGGATTACAGTTAGTACTAACTCGACCGAAGGGAGGGATATGGGTCTTGTAAAAAAGAAAAACGGTCATTTTACGACGGTTCGGGCCCTGTCGTTTCCGAGGGTTGCCGGGTCCGTGACGATAGGTATACCCACAGGAACGGTCGGTCCGGCCACCCCTGCGGGAGATCGGGTTTATGCGAGCACCGAAGGGAACCTCTTCACGATGGAAAGTCCCTTCCATACGGGTCCGAGGGACCAACGGTCGTATCCGCCCATGAAGTAGACCGCGAGAATCGCGAACGCCTGGATCAGATGGGCCTCCACGAAGGGATTGTCGGAAGGGGGCAGCATCATGGAATAGAACACGATCATGATCGCGAACCCTCCTATGGCGGACAGTCTGCTCGCGATGCCTAGCATCATGGACACCCCGAGGGCGAGAAGTCCGAGCATGAGGACCACGTCCACGAATTCGTTTCCTGCGAGGGAGGACCAGAACTCCTTGAGATATCCTTTGGCAACGAATACGACGAACGAGCTCGGGGATCCGCCGTCGATCATCCCCTGTCCCGCAGGGGTCTCGAGACCCAGTCCCAAGAGTTTGTCGAAGAACCCCCATAGGAATTCGAATCCGATAAGTACACGTATAACAGCTAGGGACAGGTATCCGTATTTTCTGT
>JAKSHW010000050.1 GCA_024399195.1 archaeon
CATGAACAGGGACCATGGGTCCGAGGGTTCATCGTTTTCAGTCACGATCAACTGCAATTCTGTTTCCTCTTCGTCGGATTCCTCATCTGTTTTCATCATCTCGGTAACACAACGGAGTTCCTTTTCTGCCTTGGAGATCTTAGAAGAATCCAATTTTATCCTGGTCTGTTCGTATTCGGACTGTCCTTCCATGATCGATTCTCTGAACTCTATGCTGTAGTACCTCGGCATGATCGGGTCAGGATTCCCTACATACGCCATCAGTTCGTTCATCAACTTTAGGAATTTTTTGCATTCGGAATACATCGGGATGTCCGTGTTAGGGATGTAGGTGAATTTGAAGCGTTTCTTCAGCCTTTTTCCATGTGTCGAAAGTATTTTGGAGTATACGAACGCTGTTTTTTCAGAGATATTCCTACAAAGGTATTGTTGTAGCATCTGGGCCGGGAGGGTTGTCCTTTTCCCTTCGATGAGGTCGTCCATTTCACGGTCGAACGAGCTATTCCTTTCGATAGTATTGTTTTGGATGTACTCCTCTATGGCTCCATTGTATTCGTTCAATGGATCGTACAGTTCGGTGAGGGTTTCCAGATGCCTTTCGTTCTCTAAGCCGTTCAAAAGTTCTGTTATCAGAATATCCCTGTATCCTGTATCTGTGTCCATATAATGGCCTGCGAAGAATTCTCCTCTCCAATATCTGTAATACCCTAGTTGTTCCTTGTTCAATTCATTCAGTGAGGGTTTTGACGAGGTGCATTTCACATACTTTTGGGGAAACGATCTGTTTCTGTCTTCTATGCTTTTCAGATCTTCAGGTTCGGTTCCTGGGCCGGTCTTTGTAAGTATCAATGTCTGTGGGTCGTTCGATTCTTCCCCGAACATTCTGACCGGGATTCTGAATCTTTCTCTTATCGGGGGTCTTATCCGTTCGATATTGTCCAATACATATCCGATGACACTTTTCAGTAATTCTTCGGTCTCATAATCGATTTCCGGGGGATGGCACTCTTTTCCAATTGCCATATCTGCTATTGATTTAATTAGTAAAATTAAATTAGACATTTCAAATATGGGCTTACATACCATTATATCATTAGAAAAGTATGGAAAATTTCTATAAAGTATTCTAATTATTGTTTTTCTAATGAAAATTAAATTATAGAAATTTGGATAAAGATTTTCGGTCAAAACTCTGTCAAAAGTACGAATACAAATTTTTATTACATCCCATAACGGTTGGCCCAGTCCTAGGTTTTCAATCTGTTCATAATCATCGGGGCAGATTTTTTCGAACCAGGTCTGGAGACGTTCCATATTACCATGAAGTTCCGATTCCAATGCAAGTCCCATAATGCATTCGTCATCGCTTCTTATATTGAGTTCAAGACCGTTCACCAGACAGAAATCGTCCACAAGTCTTTCTTTGGGGTAATCCTCGTCGTGTTGACCGTTCGAAAAATCTGCCTTAGGGTATGATTTTACGATCTTTTTCAGTTCATCGAGGTCTTTTTTTGGTTTTTCGGTATTGATAAGTTCGATGATACGGAGCCGCACATATCCTTCGGCATCGGTGAATATCCTGTTTTCTACATCGAGGGAACGCCAATAAAGGTAATACGCGGTCTGTTCCTCGTTCATTTCCGCATAGGATGGTGTGGTGGAGTTGTATCCTATGAAAGGATGTTCGGTTCCTTTCATGTCCCTGTGTTTCAGAATATCTTTTTTCAATCCAAGGTATTGATCCATGCCGACACTTCCTCGGTATAATCCTCGATGACGGATCCGTTTTCGACGACGTTGTCACCTATGGCTTCTATAGCAGCGGTATTTACCTCGTCCTCCACTTTGTTGAGGTTGAGGCCGTTGTCTTTGGCGAAGGTTTTTCCATCGCCTTTCAAAGCGGCCTCCAGGTATTCACGGACGATATTACGTCTTGTCATGGTCTCCTCGGGTCTGGTGACGGTATCCGTATGCCCTTCATCAGTAACCATCAGGTCCGTGACCTCGTTCAGGTCCGCCTCCGCGTCCTTTATCGCGGACGAATCGAGAACCAACGATACCGCATCATGTTTCGCCTGTTTCTTCCTGTGTTCGTCGTTAAAGACGTCTATAATTCTGGAACACCAGTCGATCCTGTCGAAGATCGTCTTATCTGGAGGGACACCGTTGATGATCGCAGTGCAGGTCTTGTTGAGATTGAAAACCAGATTTACGAACTTGTCCGAGTTCCTGAAATCGAGATAATCAAGTGTATACTGCTCGTTTTCCTTTCCGATGTAATGGAGATTACGGAAAATCTGTATTTTTTCCTTAAGGTGTGCCACATCCAGGACGTTCTCCAAGGTCTTGTCCTTGGAATGTATACGTTCGCAGATCATCCTGAGGGCCCTGTTGAGAAGCCAGATGTCCTTTTCTTCGAATTTCATCTTGTATTTGTAACCCTGGTCCACGGCCATTGCATATGCTTCAGCCGACGGTTCCACATCGCTATTTCCCTGAAGATATGCTGTGATGATGGCACAGGCGTTACGGTACTCGTGTCTGTCTTCCAAGGTAAGTGGTTGACCGGATCTCAGTTTGCACCCTGCCTGGACCTCGTTCCTTATCAACAGGTACTCGTCCGCCTGGTAGTTCTTGAAGATCCTTTCTGTCTTTTCCATCACGGTCCCGTCGTCATTGTTGTTTATCGCATCGTCCAGATATGCGATAAGGTAACCCCCGTCGGAATCGACGTAGACTCCCTTTTCCATGGATTCCACCCAATAACGGTAGAACGAGACCGCCTCGTCGCCGATCAGTCTGGTTTCGGGGGACACATCCGTGCTGGGGACGTATTTTTCCGAAGGGGCAGCCGAAAGGACCCTTTCATGGAAATCGTCTCCGAACCTGGGTTCCCCCTTGGTCTTGGCGATGACGGGTGTGCCTTTCGTGTTGTCCGAGAATCTGCGTACGGTGATCCTCCTGTAGCCCCACACGGGGTCGGGAAGGGACGGGTTTATAGAATCGATATGGACCTTGTGCACGATGTCCCATATCGGATCATCCCCGTTGTTCCTGTGTCCGGGGTTTGATATCTCGTTGTATGCCGCATAGTACAGGCTTTCCAGGAAAGTGGGGATCCCGGTGTATCCCATGAACTCTATGACCATTACAGGACCGGTCTTTTTGATCGATCCCATCTGTCTCGAAGTGTCCCTCACCTCGGTACGGGGTGTGAAATAGGTATCCAATACCCCTTTTCCCGTGGTTTCCAGAAGTGCACGGTCGTATTCCCTCAGAGAACGGTTCATAAGGTCCAGGATACGCCCGTCATCGTCCGAACCGACCACGTTTATGCAGGATTGGACGATGTTCCATGTGAGGTTCTCCGGAGGGGATGCTAAGACCTCGCTCAGGACCATTCCGCATATGCGGGGATCACGGTAGGCAATACGGGGCAATGGCCTCTTGTTCAGGAGGCAACGGTCTATCAGAAGTTCCAACGCGGTACGGTTGGGGATATTTCCCTTTGCGTCAGGTCTGCAGAGGAGGTCAAGTTGTCCGAAGGCGTCTTCGTTCAGGTACAGTATCTCCTTCAGACGGAGCTCCAGGATGTTCTCGTCGTATTCCAGGAGGGTGCCTTTCTTCAGCATCGTCCTCCAATAGTGGTAGTAGTCCCTTGCGGCGATCGGTATGTTGGTGTACGACGAGGATTGCAGACCGTGGAATCCGCAAGGTTTTCCCACGGCGTTCCTGTACTTTTCGATCTCGTTCTTCTGGACATCGGGGTCGTACATCTTCGGGTAGGTACGTTTCACCCTTTTCAAGACCGGGGTCACATCGCTCATTCCAATACCTTTCCGAGGTCTTCGAGGTAGTCTTCGACGATGTTTCCGCAGTCCACGACGACATCCCCCACCGTGTCCATCGCGACCGAGTTTATCCCGTCCTCCATCCTATGGTCGGGACGTGTCCCCGCCATGGCCTTTTTCAAATATCCTCTCTGTTCCTGTGACAGGGCGGATATGAAATCGTACCAAGGGGAGTCGTTTTCCGATTGCCCTACGGGTTTTTCCTCTTCCATGGGTGAATCGTCAATCTCGGGAACGTCCTCGGGTTCCCATCCGGGTTCTACGTCGTCCGTTGCGGTTATGATCCTGGTGACCTCTTCGAGGTCGTTCTCCGCGTCCGCGATCGCTTTTTCGTCGAACGAAATGTTAGATACGCGGCAAGCTCTGGCAAGATCATCCCTTTCCTTGAACCAGGTCGTAGCACTTTCGTAGAGGATCTCACGTTCTCTGTCGGCTTTCGTATCTACCTTGACGATCTTTCCTTGTTTACGGTATTCACCTATCAGACCGGGTATGTCATGTATCCCCGTGTAGAACATTTTATACAGGTTATGGGTCCTGTAGGGATAATTCGTTTTGAGGGTCACGTTTTCGTTTTTTGACGTATATATTCTGGTATAGTTCACTTGTAACCACTCGATATAGAGCATATCGAAGTGTCTGAGCACGTCGATCGATGATTCTCTGATGGATTCGATATAGTTCCTCAGGTACAGGTCCATGATCCCCATACCGTCCTCGTCCAATTCAGAGTATAATGGGACACGCAGTCTTTTCGCTACGGTCTTCAAGGTCCTGAAATCCATGGGGGCGGAGATGGTCCCTTCCAGGTACTGTTTCAGGTAGTTGTCGACGGAACCGTTCACTATATCGTCGTCGGGCCTTGTGGTGGGGAATCCGTTCATGAGTTGGAACTGGAGAACGGTCGTCTTGAGGAGGTCGTCCGTCTCCTCGAACCGCAGGTAGTTCCTTTCTATGCCGTTGATGATCCTTTTCACGGCCCTTGCATCCAGTTCGGTGTTGATGAGCTCCGACAGGAACAGCCACATGTATCCCCTGTCGGTGTCGTGGAACGACCCTTTCCTGGCCTCTGACCTCCAATACAGGTAGTAATTCAGCTGCTCCTCTGTGAAATGGCTGTAGCAGGCCCTTTTGACAAGCGAGGGGACATATCCGCAGGGCCCGTGTTCCTCATAGTAGTGGATCTCGAAATCACCCTGTGTCACATCCGGTTTTCTGTCGGAAACATAGTGTTCGAAGTACACGGGTCCGTCGAAATCGCCTTCGGTATAGGGTTTGGCCACGACCCCTTTGCCTCCGCTTCCGGGTATGTCGCGGAAAGGTTCGGTCTCACGGACCGCCTGCCTGTATTCCTTCTTGAAATTGCTCGGGACCGATGCCTTATGGCCGAGATGTTTTCTGCAGAACCTGTAGAGTCCTTGGAAAAGTTCTGTTATATCGTCCCCGGGCCTTATATCCATATATTTCACGGTGAGGTGTTTTCCGTCGGAGAGACAGTGTAACTTCTTGGTGAACCCCCTTCCGTAGGTTTCGAGGATCCCTTTGCCGGTGGCCGATCTCAGACGGTCGTCGATCGTCTTCAGACCCGCGTTGAAGAGGGCCACCGTGGTATCGTCCGGTTCGTCCGTTATCTCGAAGTAGTTCCTGTTCGTGAGACGGACGATCATACCGAACGTCAGGCCGGATATCGGAGGGGTGAGTATGTCCGTGAGGGCGAGCGCGTATTCGTAATCCGTAGGATCGTAGTTCAGGGGCAGCGGGAGGTTCTTCTCAAGAAGGAAGTCGAACTTCATGTCCCTGACGGTCTGACAGTCGACCTCGTCCTCGAAATACGCTATGAGGTCATCGAGCACTTTTATCACGTGTTCGGGCGGTTTCTTCGATTTTACGGCCTTGGACGCATAGGACTTGACATGCCTGTAGATGAACGGGACATGGCGTCCCTCCTCGTACAGGGACGCCCATTCCTTGTATTTCATCGATTTGTCTACAGGCTCCTCGTATTCATCACCCAGGGCGTATGGATCGCCATACATGTCGTTGTAGAAGTCCATGAATAGATCGTATAACATTGATGAACGACCGCTCCGGCCCTTGCGTCTCATAGTGCCGTATCGTATGTCTGCCATTATATGTGTGACCCCTGTCGAAGGATGTACCGTATCGTCGGAGGACCTTTGCAAACTGTATATATCCTGTGTCCCAGATAGGCCGGCATGGAAAAAGAGGGCTCCTTCATCGGATCGGTATCGGAAGACCGTGACGGGAACATGTCATTGGTGCAGACGATCAAGAACATCGGGAGGAAGGAATTCGTCTCCGTGTTGGAGCATCTCGACAGGGAACACGGATGCAACGGCAACACCTGGATGCTGTACTACCACATATACATGGACCGTTGCACGTATTCCGATATGAAATCCGCCCTCGAGGTCCTTGAAAGGTTCAAGGATACCGACGCCTACGCGAGGTTCCAATACGGTAGGATGAAGGTCATAGGGGTCCTGATGGACCGCGACCTCGCGGAGGGGTTCGCCCTCATGAAGGAGAACATGGTCGGCAGGGTCCAGAGGACCGCTTTCGCATCGATGGTGTACAGATACCGTTTCGAGAAGGAATACCCCTTCGTGAGGTCCATGGCGGACGGGGAGAGGACCAAAGGCGGACGCATGGCCGAGCTCGTCTGCAGACACCTCCTGTTCGACGAGGGGGATGTCGAAGGCGGTATGTCGTACTACGGCGTGCTCTCCGAAAGGTCCAAGGTCGAGGTGGTCAGGTCCCTCGTCTACCGCGGATATCCCGAGGAACTGGTGGAGGAATGCCTCCGTTCGCTGGAGGACAGGCGTTTCGGCGATGTGTACAGGTACGTCAGGAAACACCGTCCGTCCCGGGATTACGTGGAGGAGAACATGGACGTCCTTCTGGAGTACAGTCCGTTCGAAAAGGAGTATCTCGACAGGATATTGGGATCATGCACCGCCGATGAAGACCGGAGGGTCGTGTTCTCTTCATCCATCGGCATGGCACCGGAAGAGGAATACCGTGCCTTCCACAGGATGCTTCCCCCTGTGTCCGAGACGTCCCGCGAATACCAGAGGATCAATCTCAAGGTGATGTCCGACCTGGACTCGTTCTGCCGTTCGCACGATGTCGGGTACGTGCTGTCAAGCGGTTCCCTCCTCGGTGCCGAACGCAACCAGGGGTTCATCCCATGGGACGACGATATCGACGTCCACATGTTCCTGGACGACATCAGGAGACTGCAGAGGCTTCTGGACGAGGAGGGTTCCCCGTACACGGTGGAGACCTTCGACGGTTACGGAAGGTTCTACAAGTTCATTCCGAGGGAAGGGTTCCGTGCATGGGTGGACCTGTTCCCCCTGTGCACCGTGGTCGAGAAGGACGGTGTGCGCACCTATGAGGACCATGCCGTACGTTCGGACGGGGATTCCAAGGTGGAGTATACTTTCCCGAGGGACACCCACCTGGAGGCGTTGAAGTGCAGGTTCTACGGCGAGGACGACCTTTTCCCGCTCAGGGAGGTCGGTTTCGAAGGACACAGGTTCCTCGCACCGAACGTACCTTCGGCGTTCCTGTCGCATTACGGCGAAGAGTACCTCAGACCGCCCAGGTCGATACACAGACACATCAGCGACGATGCCATGTCCGAGACCGTTCTGAAAGGGTCCGTGTCCATGTATACGGCCGAAGGGCATCCCGAGAAGGCCGTGGACGTGCTGCGTGAGGCCGTGGGAAGGGGTGTGCCCGGGGCTTCGGCCACCCTGTTCAACATACTTTGGGATATGGACGATCCCGGGACGTACGGGGAGATGGCGTCCATCGCCAAGGGCCTGTCGGACAGGAACGACGGAACGGCCACGTTTAGGCTCGCACGCATGTACCTCGAAGGCAAAGGTGTCGGAAAGGACCCCAAGGCCGCAGAGGAACTGTTCCGTAAGGCGGTGAAGCTGAAGGTCCCCGGTTCCAAGACCGGTCTGTTCGAGGCGCTCAGGGACATAGGGGACCCGTCGTCATATCCGGAGATGGTCCGTATCCTGAAAAGCCTGTGCGATATGGGCAACGGTACCGCGATGGTCCGTCTCGCCCGCATGATGTACGAGGGGAAGGGTATGGAAAAGGACCTGTTCTCCGCAGAGGAACTCCTCCGTAAGGCGGTCGGGAAGAACGCGTCCGGGGCCAGACCGCTCCTGTTCGAGGTCCTGAGGGACATCGACGATCCCGGGACGTACGATGAGATGTTCGGTATCGCGAGGGAGCAGGCGGACAAGGGGGACGGTTTGTTCACGTTGCGTCTCGCACGTATGTACCGTGACGGGAAAGGCGTGGAGAAGGACCTGAACTCCGCCATGTACCTTATGAGGCGTGCGGTATCGAAGAACGTCCCCAATTCCAGGATAGAGCTTTTCGACGTCCTATGGGACTGTGGGGACGAAAGCGTGTATCCTGAGATGATCGGGCTCATCGAACCTCTGTTGAAGGACAATCCCAAGGCGATACTGAGGTATGCGAAGGCATGCCATCTCGGCAAAGGGGTGCCGAAGGACCTCGGGAGGTCCGCCGAAATGTATTCCAGGGTCTGCAAGGGCAGCGAACAGCTCACATGCGAGTATTTCGACATCCTGTTGAAGATCGGTACGGAGGACGCCCTGGAGACCGCAAAGGCGGCAATCTCCCAGTATTCAGGCTCCAAAAACCCGCGCGTGGTAAGCAGATTGGAGAAATGCAAGGGGTTCTGAGGAGGTATTCAAGGATATCCGGACCGATACGGATGTGCCGATGTCCGTTTCTGTGGAAAGCGACCCCGAGATGTCTCCAACTCAAGGTTATATACGATTTTAGAGTACACATTTCCGATATACATGAGCCAGGAAATCAGAGCAGCACTTGTCGGAGCATGCGGTAGGATGGGTACCGGAATCGTACGTAAGATCATGTCCACCGAGGGCATTACCGTTGCGGCCGCGTTCGACCTCGTCAGGGTCGGAGAGGACATCGGAGAGGTCGCCGGAATCGGAAAGATCGGAGTACCCGTGTCCGACGCCAAGGACCTTGCAACCGTTCTCAAGGAAGCCAACGTAGAGGTCCTCCTCGACTTCACTATCGCAAAGGCAACCGCCATTAACGCCCCTATCGCGGCAGCGGCAGGCGTCAACCTCATCATCGGAACCACCGGTCTCTCCGATGAGATCAAGGCGGACATCAAGACGGCCGTCGAGAAGAACAACGTGGCCGCGGTCCAGTCCACCAACTACTCCATCGGAGTCGGCGTCTTCATCAAACTCTGCAGGGAGGCCGCAAGGAACCTCGGACTCGACTACGATGTGGAGATCATCGAGGCCCACCACAACCAGAAGAAGGACGCTCCCAGCGGAACCGCCTTCTCCACCGCCGAGGCGATCAGCGAAGAGCTCGGTGGAAAAGAGTTCGTCTACGGCCGTGAGGGTCAGTGTCCCCGTGGAAAGGAGATCGGAATCCACGCCGTACGCGGTGGAGACATCGTCGGAGACCACACCGCGATGTTCATCGGTAACTGCGAGAGGATCGAGATCAAACACCAGGCACACTCCAGAGAGGTCTTCATCGCCGGTGCGGTCCTCGCCGCCAAGTGGGTCGTATCCCAGAACAAGGGTAAGATCTACTCCATGACCGACGTCCTCGCCTGAAACTTCACAATACAGGGGGTGAAAGCCCCCGTTTTTCATCAAAAAAGGGAGATTCCGGGGTCGCCGTGATATCTACGGCGGACCCATCGGTCTCAAGGTTTGCAGAACAGGGAGAAATAGGTGATGTTGCGGGGATTGTCCTCGAGGTTCTCCTTCACAAGATGGAGTTTGTAGAACTCCCCTGCTTCTTTTCTGCAGAGGACGCCGTAGTTGTCGGGGAACTCGTTCTTGGAAAGGCGCTCCGCCGCATAGGCGGTATCCTCGCATTCCTCTTTTCTCGCATCGGGGTAGAGGGTTGCGAGGGTGTCCTTGCACTGACCTAAGGCCTGGATGTGGGAACAGATGACCTCTATCTCGCAGTCGGCGTTCTTCACGAACAGACAGTGGTGGATCGGTATCCCTATGGAGTCGATCTCCTCCAGGTTCTTTCCTTTGAGGGCGGCCTCGGTCTCCTTGACGATCCCGGCGGTGCTGTTCTTGGTGGCTACGACCGCATAGTCCGTCTCGTCTTTCACGAGGGCTTCCAAAGTGTCCTTGGAGCACATCAGAGGCACATATTCGGGTTCTTTCAGTCTGTTCTTTTTCACGAATTCCTTTGCGGCAGCCTCGCTGTTGGAGAGAGGTATGCCCATATACCCTATGACGGTCATTCTTCTTCCTTCTTCTTTTCCACGGCGACCTTCTTTCTCTGTCTGCCGCCGGTCTTCTTAATCTTGCCTTGGTCTATCGCCCACTGGTAGTTGTCCATCTCGCTGGGGGCGACCAGGACCCTGTCCCCTTTCTTGTACTTCATCCCAGTGGACCAGTTGGTGAACGGTGCGAGGACCCTGTACTCGTCGGCGTCCATGACGATCTCGGTGATGTTAGGTCTTCCTTTCATTGCGGAATAGGTCCCTGCGAACGGTTTTATCCTTCCGTCCTTGACCTCGATGACCGAGGTGCACACTGAATCGAGGAAGTACCTGTCGTGGGTCACGGTCAATATGGTGCCGTTGTATTCGTTCAGGGCCTCCTCTATGGCGTGCCTTGCGGGGATGTCGAGGTAGTTGGTGGGTTCGTCGAGGATCAGGACGTTGGTCTCGTTCAGAAGGAGGATGGTCAGGGCGACCCTGCATCTCTGTCCTCCGGAAAGGGTGCTCATGGGCCTGTCGACCTCGTCCCCCGTCAGAAGGAACCTTGCAAGGAGCTTCCTGGCCTCTCCCCTTCTGTCCTGGCCTATGATCTGGAGGATCTGTTCCTCCGCGGTGAGCCTCAGATCGAGGTTCTCATGGTTCTGCGAATAGTATCCTATCTTCGCACCGGGTGCGATCCACAGGTCCCCTGTGCAGGGTAGTTCCCCCATAAGGACCTTGATGAGGGTGGATTTACCCTGTCCGTTGGAACCGAATATGCCGATCTTGTCGCCTTTGTGGATGTCCAGGTCGACGTGTTCCAGGACTATATTGCCTGGATACCCTATCGAACAGTCCTTCATGGTGAAGACGTTCTTTCCGGACTTCTGGGCGGCCTGGATCCTGACGGTGATCTCACGGGTCTCCTCGGGTTTCTCCTTCTCCTCCATCTTGTCGATCATCTTCTGCCTTGTCTTGTAGGTGCTCATGAACCATTGGTCCTTGTGCATCTGAGCGGCGATGGCCTCCTGGGTACGTTTCTGTTGGGTGTATTTCCTGTACTCCTGTTCCATCCTGTTGATGTCGATCATCTTCTTCATGACGAAGTCGGAGTAGTTACCTCTGTACTCACGGGTCTTTCCGTTCGAGATCTCCACCATCTTCGTGGCCATTTTGTCAAGGAAATACCTGTCGTGGGACACCACGAGGAACGCACAATGGGTCTTCAGGACATAGTCCTCGAGCCATTCGATGGTCTCGATGTCAAGGTGGGAGGTAGGTTCGTCCATAATGAGGATGTCGCATTCCTCGGCCTGGACGACGATACGTGCGAGCATGACCTTGGCACGTTCCCCTCCGGAAAGGGTGTCCATGAAACGTTCCATGAACTCTTTGGACAGACCTACCTGGTTCAGGGACTTAACAAGGGTCTTTTCATCGGCCACGTCGCAGCTTGCTAGTTTCTGTTCGAGTTCGGCATATTCTGTGGCGGTGGCGTTCCAGTCGATGTCCTTTCCTGAAGCCATTTCCTCGTCGATCTCACGCATTCTTCTGCGGATGTTCTCGATGTGTCCGTAAGGTCTTCCGAGGACCTCCCTTACGGTGACATGGGTGTTGTCCGAGAACTGTTCGAGGTATCCGATGTTCTGGGTCTGCTTCTTGATCTCACCTGTATCGTACGATTCGATACCGAGGAGGATCTTTATGAACGTGCTTTTTCCGGCTCCGTTGATACCTATCAGTCCGATGGCATCGTGCTCATTGATCTGGATGTTGGCATCGGTGAGCACCTTGACGGGACCGAAACTTTTGACTATCGACTCGGCTCTGAAAAGCATGATGTTGGTGTGAAGTGGACGGCATATAGAAACTTTGACCACCTCGACGAAGTTCCTGTACTTTTCGAAGTACGGTTCTTTGTTTTAGCACTATATAGTGCTTATATCTTTATAATGAATTTTTAATATTTTCAATCGGAAATTCTTGATAAATGTGTATAAATAATGTACATTAACTGGCATGAACGTCAGTTGACTTCTAAACAAATATCCAGAACTATACTTCTTAATCCATCGGAAATATTTTATTTTTATGAAAATAGGATTATTTTTTAAAAAAATTTAACAAAATTTTAATTTGACAGTATATTTTTGATTGACCCTGGACGATTCCTACCGAGTTCTCTAAAATTTTATATCCCGTGTATAGCTTTAGACAGCCATCAACCGATTGGTGATTAGAAATGAAAACCGAATACTACAAGTCCCGTACCATTTCCGTATTGGTCGTGGCCATGTTCATCCTGTGTTCCGTGTTCGTCGCGGTTCCCGGAATGGTCGACGGATCGGATGCGGACCCCGGTACGGACAATGCGGTATCCGATGCAACGTCCCTCGGATCGGACGATCCGACAGGCCTGTTGGATGAAAACAGACTAGGTGACCTGCTAAGATATCTTGTGACCGTGAACGACGAAGGGATCAGTCCGTTGGCCGAGGTGATATACAGTATCATCCACAACGAGAGTTTTGACAACATGTTGAAGGACATTCTGATAGAGAACGGTCTGTCCCCGATGGCTGCTAACAATGTCATCACCATCATGAAAGGCATCCCCATAAACAATATCCAAACGTTCGTCGATGATCTTGCATCCTTGGATTACGATGCTCTTTTCGTCATATTGAAGGATGTCTCCACCGGAACCGTCTCTTTTGATGATTTCAAGAAAAGACTTGAGGGCATCGGTGTACCGTCGGGCATAATATCCCTCATCACCGAGAAGAGTTATAAGGTCTTGATAAACGTTCTCGACCTGTCTACGGACCGTATATACGATTCGTTACGTAAAGCGATCGAGATCGATGAGAGTAAGTACTCCAATGTGATCTCGAAAGACCTCACCCTGTCCGATAGGACGGTCCTTTCCAATGTCCTTGTGAAGGACGGTGTCACCATCACCTTCAACAGCGGATCCAGTCTTAAAGTGAACGGGAAGCTCTGTTTCGAGGGCAATGTTAAACTGATAGGTGCGCCTGTGGACATAACCGTCACTTCCAAGGACGGTAAGG
>JAKSHW010000051.1 GCA_024399195.1 archaeon
TAAAGTAGGTGACAGTCTCGAATACCACAGTAATGTCCATATTCTGATTTTAAACTGATTCGGTAACCGGCCAGGACCTCCCCACAGAGGTCCTGGCGGTCATCAAAGAAAGAATGACTTTACAGGGACTATTCCCATATTTTTCATCAATTTAGCCCGTATGATCTGTACGGATTGTACCGGAGCCATTAGGACTAAATTTCGGACTAGTCGGTAAAGGGGATGTTTACTTGTCAGGATAACTGAGAAGGCTCTCTACAGAGTAATCCTTCAGAATCGTGTTCTTGGCATCGAATCCGGCAAGTTCAAGGACGAACCCGATCTTCACAACGGTTCCACCAAGTTTCTCGATCATTTTGATGATGGCAAGGGTGGTTCCACCTGTAGCTACGAGGTCATCGATGATAGCGACCTTCATTCCAGGTTTGATAGAATCCTTGTGCATTTCGAGGGTTGCGGTGCCGTATTCGAGTGCATATGATTCGGAGATGGTCTCTCTGGGAAGTTTTCCTTTCTTCCTTGCAAGGACGAATCCCTTTCCTAGTTTGTATGCCACAGGGGTTCCGAAGATGAATCCTCTGGATTCGCTTCCGACGATCGCATCCACTTCGATACCGTCAAGCATTTTCGCAAGTCCATCGATGGCCATCTTGAATCCTTCGGGATCCTGTATGATCGTGGTGATATCTCTGAACATTATCCCGGGTTTAGGGAAATCGGGGATGGTGGTGACATAGTCCTCGAGGGTCTTTCCGCTCATATCCAATCAACCTCTCATATGCTCTTTAATGTTGTGCCAGTGCACCCTACACTTATTGTGTGTGTAGGTCAGTATTTGAGTCCGAGGTTGGGATATCTTCTGATTTCGTCCACGACAATGGTCTTCAGGAAGTCCATATTGGTCTCGGTGTTGGTGACGATCACAGTACATGGTTCCTTGAGATCAAGATCCCCTACGGAGGATGAGGTGAACCCTCCTGCCTCTTTTACGATACGTGATGCGGCTGCATAGTCCCAGGGAGACAGTCTGATCTCGAACAGCATGTCGCTGGACCCTTTTGCAAGCAGACACATCTCGTAGGCGGCGGTGCCGATCCTTCTGAGGTCCTCACAGACATAGTAGAGTCTTTGGCTTACTGAAAAACACAAGGGGGCCTTCTTTTTATCATAGGTGGACCAGGCAAGGGACACCAATGCGTTCTGTTTCTTCCTGGAGGATACGTGGATGGGTTTTCCGTTGAGGAATGCTCCGTTCCCTATTGTTGCATGGAACGTTTCGCGGGTATAGGGGTTGTGTACCACGCCTAGGACGACAGTGTCTTTTTCTGCAAGTGCGATCGAAACGACGCTTGCTGGGATCCCGCGTGCATAGTTGGTTGTCCCGTCTATCGGGTCGACGATCCAATATTGGCAATCATCGGTTATCTCTGGGATATCCCCCTCTTCTCCCATGAAAAGGGAACCGGGGATCAGTGAGGTGAGTTTTTCGCGGAGGAACTTCTCGATCTTGATGTCCGTCGATGTGACATAGTTGTCTTTGGTCCCTTTCGTGTCGATTGTCACATCGTTTTCGGAGGTCATCATCCTCCCTGCTTCTTCGGCAAGCGCGATAACCTTCTCCAGAAGTTCTTGCATACCCCTGAATCGATGTTTACATCTTTAACTACAATGTACAAAGTATGTAGAATAAATCCAACCTAACCTGTACAGGTCAGGCTGGAAATAGGTTTACTGGAGTTCTTCAGAACAATAGGGGCAGAACTTGGGGGTCTTTTTCAGACCGCTGAGGTCCTGTCCGCAGTAGGGGCAGTTCTTGAACATGGTGTTTCCACCTGCGGCAGGTGCTCCCTGTGCAGGCTGGGGGCCGCCCATGGGTGCTCCGGGCTGGGGCTGTCCATATCCCATCGGCTGTTGCTGGTACATTCCCTGCTGGGGCTGCTGACCATAGCCCATGGGCTGCTGGTACATTCCCTGCTGAGGCTGTCCGTATCCCATAGGTGCTCCGCCCTGCTGCTGCATGGGGGAAGGCCTTCCGCAGTTTCCACAGAACTTGTAGGGATATTCGTTGAGTGCACCACAGCTGGGGCACATGACCTTCTGGGCCTGGGGCTGTTGTGCCTGCATCTGCTGCTGTTGTCCCATGACCCCGTTGACAGGCTGCTGGTTGAGCTGCTGGTACATCTGGGGGAACAGGAGCATTCCTGCACCCATCGCTGCACCGCCCTGGGAGTTTCCGATGGCGTCTGCCATTCTGTCCATGACCTCATACCTCTTGAAGGCCTCACCGTTCGCACTGCTGAACTGGAGGTACTGGAACACTTTCTCTTTCTCTTCCTCGGTGGTGGAGACCTCGTTGATCTTCAAGGAGAGGAGTTCGATACCCCTCTGCTGGAAGTAGGGGTCCACGAGGATCTTGGTGGAGGTAGATGCGAGCTCGAGGTTGTTGAGCACTTCCATGTAGTACTGCTGGGAGAGCTGTTGGGTGATCTGCTCGTTGATGAAGCTCTTCATGAAGGCATTGACGTTTCCGGTGCTGAAGCTCTTCATTCCTCCGAGGACCTGGGTGTAGAAGACGGAGGTGTCCTGGATACGGAACTGGTACTCTCCGTTCGCCATGAGGGTGATGGGGACCTCGTACCCTTTGGCCGCCTTGATCATTCCTCTGATGCCCCACTTTCCGTTGAACATCTTCAACGAGATGAAGACGATCCATACCTTGAAGGGGGTGTCCTTGTAACCGAGGAGTTTGTTGTAGAGGGAGGTGAGCCAGGGGATGTTGTTGCTGGAGATGGTGTGTCTTCCGGGTTCGAGGACCCCCTGGAGCTGACCGTCCTTGATGAAGAGGGCGACAGCGTGCTCGGGGACGGTGACGGAGGTCACTGTCCTGAGGTCGTCGTCAGGGGATACGTAGATTATATCGTCGGGGCCCTGGTTTGCCCAGAACACAACATTGGTTTTGTCTGCCATTTATTTCACTGCTCCACAAGTCCTTTCATGACGTTGTCTCTCTGGCGGTATGCATCGATGAGGATGTCCACAGACCTTTCGACGTTCCTGAGGTCGGATTTGATGTCGTTCCCATCGTCCGCGTTGTTCATAAGGGTCTCGGTCGCCTCTTTGAGCATCTCCACACCGTCAATCAGCTGTGCGTCCCAGCTCACGAGGTCGTCCAGCTGGCTCTCAAGTATTTTCATGGAGTCGCCGAACCCGCTGTATCCTGCGACACCTTTCTTGACGTCGCTGTAGTAACGGTCGACCTTGCTCCTGACCCTTTCCATGTCCCTCATTGCCTGAAGGTCGCCCACGGTGGCCCTTGCGGCATTGGACAGGTCGGTCTTAGCTCCTCCGATCACTTTGGCGACGACGTCCCTGATGGCCCTGTCCTCGTCCCTGCGGAGGTTCTTCTGCTTGTATCCCCTGTAGAAGGGGATGTACATCTTGATCTTCTCGCCGAGACTCATTCTTCCTGCTATCGCCGCCTCGGCGCTGTTCTCGAGATTGTTAGTCATTTCAACAACTCAGTATTTCGATTTCTTGCTGTTCGTAAGTCCTGCACAGAGTCCGATGAGGGCGATTCCGATGAGGAACACCGCTACATAGACGAACCAGTCCACACTGAAGGAGTAGAGGACGGCGACGATTCCCACTAGTACGAGGATCGCACCGAACACCATACGGTACATGCTTTCGGAAGGTCCGAACTTGTCGGGGGTCTTGCTGTAGGTCAGGGATACCACAATCATCGCGGCACCGAAGATAAGCAGGAAAGCCCCTACGGTTGCACCGACGCCGAGGTCGGTGAGACCATAGATGAGGACCGCGGCCGCGATAGAGATCAGCAGTGCCGCCAGCATGAAGACCTGGCTGGTCCTGTATTTGTTTCCACTGTTGGTTGACATGTCTTTGCCTCTTTATGTTGGAATTGTTTTAGAGTAAGATGAGGTTTTCCAGATTGGTCTTCGGGATGCAGTCAGGCAACAGGTTCTTGAAGTCGCCGTTGGGGGTCAGACTGTTCCCGGATCTGGTGAACGGAACGTAGATGAGGCCTCTGATCTCGGGGTTGACGAGTTTCAGTTTGTTGTCACTGGAACTTATCACCTGCAGGTAGTTCTCCGCCTGGCGTTCGGCCTCCCTCTTGGTACTGAGGGGGACGATGATGGCCCTTCCACTGATACCGTTCTGTGCCACCGATTTGCAGATGCTGTCCACCGGTCCGCTGCTGGTGATCTTGCTTTCGTTTCCGGTGAGTCCTGCGAGGAATCCGTTTCCGCCGTTGGCCTTGAAGACATCGGTGACGGATTGCTGGGGGTTGGAGAGGCTCTGTGCGTCTATGACGAAGTTCGCGGAGATCAGGATGGAGTCCTGGACCTCCACGGTGCGTTTCTTCCACATGGTACCAGTCTGGAAACTGTATCTGAGCTCCACGTCCCAGAATGGCACGAGGACATCTCCGGACCCTGCGGCGATCGCCACGGTGCCTTCTCCGGATTTGGCCTTTATGCATGCGGACAGGTTGGAGAGGATCTCCCCGTTCCTGTTCTTATCGTTGAGCATGAACGCCCAGTTACCCTGTGCGGGATAGTGGTAACCGAAGATTTTCCTGACTGCATCGAATACTTCCCTGGACCCTCCGAGGCTGTTGACGTAGGATGTGAGCTCGATGAGGGACTCGGAGATGACGAGCTCCTGTTTCACGGCCTGTCCCATGACAGCCACCTTGAGGTTGCCCATAAGTTTGGAGGAGGCCTCCTTGAGCTTTGCATTACCCTGTTGGAACAGGTTGTATGCGGTGGGCACGTCCCCGTTCATCAGGCTCTCGCCACCCTGGCAGAGAAGTGCCAGTCCTGCAAAGCGGAGAGCCGCAGGCTCGTATCCGGCGGCCCTGGAGAAGTCGTCGGACGCCGTCACGAAGTTGTTCATCATGAGGATGAACCTTCCGGGTTTGTCCTCTCCCATCAGGGTGATGTTGTTGATGAGCATCGCATACGCATCGGAAACGTACATGGCCTCGGAGAGGATGGTGTTGCTTTCCTGGCTCATCGCGAGAGGGGATACCTCTTTCATTTTGGCACCGAACTCGAACACGGCGGAAGGGGTGTGGTTGGCCTTCACACTGTGGTCGGTGCTGAACGGCATGACCATCATGCAGTGGGACAGGACGGATATGAGTCCGAACTTGAGCTGGGAGAACTCCTGGTCGATCCTGGGTTTGATGTTGGTCATGAAGATGTTGTGCCTTGCGACACTGTCGACGCTCTGTGAGGCCGCCATGGACATTCCTCCGGGGACGGCTTTGTTGATCCAGGAACGGACCTGTCCCATGAGCTGGTCGAGGTAGGCCTGGGCATCGAGCTTCTGCTGGGTGGTACCGCAGCTGGAGCAGGTGACGTAGGGGGAGTCTTCTTTGAGGTCTTCCGCATCGAGAGGTGCACCGCAGTATTTGCACCTGAGTGCGGTCATCGTTTCCAATCCCATTTCAATTCCTCATGTTCGCTATGCGCCTTACGGATTCGATCTCTGCCCTGAGCTCCCTCTCGGTGGCCCTGAGCTGTCTGATGGATTCGTCGTAGTATGCGCGGGAAATGTCATCGGACCTGTTGGAGATGGCGGTGTAGCAGGGTACGCAGACATACACGGAGTTGCAGTCGTCCGAGATGGGTTTGATGATATCGTTCTCGGTACTGGTCCTGAACACGGGATTGATAGTGCTCCTCATGGCCATGAAGTGGATTCCTTCCCCGTTGACCGGTCTTCCGCAGATCCAGCATTTCGCGGACCTTGCGTATTTGTTCATGAGGTCCAGGTCGTCCTCACCGGAATCACCGACCTGTCTGCGGAAGTTGTACGCCATCTGCATGTATTCGGAACCCTGTTTGGGATCTTCGGCGACTACTCCCTTTCCCATGATCTCGTAAGCCTGAGCCTGGAGGATAAGGGATTCCCTGGACGCGGTAGACATGGTGTTCCCTTTGAATGCCTCGTCGAATTTGAGGGGGGCGTCACCGAGCATTGCGAACTGCATTGCGACATTGATGTAGGCCTGTCCCTTCTCCATGTAGTTGCGGTCGTCCATGCCTGCGGCCTTGATCTCCTGGATGAGGAGTTCGCACTCGGTCTTGAGGGCTTCGGTATCGATCTCGGTGAGTCCGAATTTGAAATTGGAAGCGCCGCAGTTAGCGAGCTTTCCGTTGAGGGCGGCATATCTGTTGGCATCGCCTCTGTTCTCTCCGACCTCGATGAACGCTATGTACATCTCGGCCATTTTCTCTTTGCCGTCGCATCCTTTCTTTAGAGCGGCTTCCAGATTTTTCTTGGCTTTGGAATACTCTTTTCTGCCGATCTGGTCGATCGCATCAGTGTAGAGTTTGGATCCTTCTTTGAAGAATGATAATACCATGGTGCACCTTTGTTTTTCATATGTTTTTACAGGCTTTTAAAATCTGTGACTGGGTCTTCTGCTGTTGCTTCTCTCATTTCCAGAATGTAGGTCTCCTTCAGGGGCACCATTCTGACCGAATATCCAATATCTTAATGAATTTTTCTTGATAATTAGACAAATGTCTAAGATTATCCAATCTAATTAATCGAATATACATTTACTATTGAGTTAACCCACCATTTTATCGGTTGTATCAGAAAACTATATTAACTACCGTTTAGAGTACCAGCTATGTCCAACGTGAGATTCGATGCCGTTCAGAAGGCGAACGCGAAGACCCCCGTCATCGCCGTCGCCCCCGCTATCGAGACATCCACCTACTATGGTTGTAATGTTTTCAACAGAGCCGCTATGAGGAAGTACCTTTCCGAAGAGACCCGTAGGGCCATCTACGAGACCATCGAGAACGGCGCCACTCTCGAGAAGGACGTCGCAGAGCATGTCGCGGCCGGAATGAAGAGATGGGCCCTCGATATGGGAGCCACTCACTACACCCACTGGTTCCAGCCACTCAACGGAGGTACCGCGGAGAAGCACGACTCCTTCGCCGATCCCCGCGGACGTGACGAGTCCATCGAAAAGTTCAGTGGAAAGCTTCTTTGCCAGCAGGAGCCCGATGCATCCTCGTTCCCCTCCGGAGGTCTCAGGAACACCTTCGAGGCAAGGGGTTACACCGCATGGGACCCCTCTTCCCCCGCGTTCATCATGGGAGACACCCTCTGCATCCCCACCGTTTTCATCTCCTACACCGGAGAGGCACTCGATTACAAGGTCCCCCTCATGAAGTCCGATGCGGCGGTCACCAAGGCGGCCTCCGAGATCCTCGCATACTTCGGTCTCGGGAAGGAGGTCGTCCACTCCTACCTCGGATGGGAACAGGAGTACTTCCTCGTCGACAAGGAGCTCTATCTCCAGCGCCCCGACCTGATGCTTACCGAGCGTACCCTCATCGGACACTGCAGTTCGAAGAACCAGCAGCTCGACGACCACTATTTCGCAGCGATCCCCGAGCGCGTGAAGGAGTTCATGAAGGACCTCGAGTTCGAGTGTTACAAGCTCGGAATCCCCGCTAAGACCAGGCACAACGAGGTCGCACCTGGACAGTTCGAGCTCGCTCCCGTATACGAGGCGGCGAACCTCGCCATCGACCACAACCTGCTCCTTATGTCCGTCATGAAGACCCTTGCAAAGAAGCACGGCTTCGAGGTCCTTCTCCACGAGAAGCCCTTCGCAGGCGTCAACGGATCCGGAAAGCACTGCAACTGGTCCATCGGAACCGAGAGCGGTATCGGGCTTATGTCCCCTGGAAAGACCGATGAGGAGAACCTCAGGTTCTTCTGTTTCATGGCCAACACCCTGAAGGCTGTCTATGACAACAACGCCCTCCTCAAGGCCTGCGTCCTCAACGCCTCCAACGCACACAGGCTCGGTGCCAACGAGGCTCCCCCTGCGATCATCTCCTCCTTCCTCGGAACCCAGATCTACGATGCGTTCGAAGAGATGCTCAACTCCACCGAGATGGTCAAGCTCGCCGGAAAGAGGGGATTCAACCTCGGTATCTCCCAGGTCCCCGTCCTTCAGGTCGACAACACCGACAGGAACAGGACCTCTCCCTTCGCGTTCACCGGAAACAGGTTCGAGTTCAGGGCCGTCGGTTCCTCTGCGAACTGCTCCGGACCCATCACCATCCTCAACACCGCCCTCGCATACCAGCTCAAGCAGTTCAAGGTCGCGGTCGACAAGAGGATCGAGGCCGGCGAGGACGTGTTCCACGCCATCCTCAACGAGACCCGTGAGACCTACAGGGCGTCCAAGCCCATCTGTTTCAACGGAAACGGATACTCCGACGAGTGGAAGGCCGAAGCGAAGGCACGCGGTCTTGACTGCGAGGCGTCCGTGCCTCTCGTGTACGACGAGTACACCTCCGAGCGGACCGTCAGGATCTTCGGAGAGATGGGCATCCTTTCCCCTGTCGAGCTTGCGTCCAGGAAGGAGATCTTCTGGGAGATATACTGCAAGAAGCTCGGAATCGAGGCCAGGACCCTCTGCGATCTGACCACCAACCACATCATCCCCGTCGCCATCAGGTACCAGAACATCCTCATCGAGAACGTCAGGAACCTCAAGGAGATCTGCGGAGACAACGTCGAATCCTTCAAGAGGATGTCCAAGACCCAGATGGACCTCATCGGATGCATCTCCGACGATATCTCCTGTGCGGAGAACACCGTGGACGATCTCGAAGCGGTCATCGACGAGCTTTCCGCAAAGGGTGAGGGTCGTGACGTGGCCATCAGGTACCACGACGAGGTCACTCCTATGCTCGAGAAGATCAGGTCCCACGTCGACTCTCTGGAAATGATGGTCGACGACCAGATGTGGCCTCTTCCCAAGTACAGAGAATTGCTCTTCATCCACTGATCAGGGTGATTCCTGATGAACAGCAAGATCGGTCTTTACGACCCCGCAGACGAGAGAGACTCCTGCGGTGTCGGAATGGCTGTAAACATCAACGGGGTCAAGGACCACGGAGTCGTCGAGTACGGTCTCCGTCTCCTTGAAAACCTCGCCCACCGTGGGGCGGAGAACGCGGACGGCAGTACCGGAGACGGATCCGGTATCACCGTCCAGATCCCCCACGATTTTATCGTCAAGTGCGGAATACCGGTTCCGGAGGCCGGCAGGTACGGTACAGGTCTGGTGTTCCTTCCTAAGGACAAGGAGAAAGCTGACCGCTATCTGGACGTTCTGAAAAAGAAATGTTCGGAACTGGCACTGTCTGTCATAGGTTTGAGGGACGTTCCTGTGGACGGTTCGGTACCTGGTCCGTTGGCACAGGAGTCCGAACCCTATATCGTGCAGGTCTTCGTAAGCAGTTACGATTCCCAGGAAACTCTCGAGAGGAAACTGTACACCGCAAGGAAGAGGACCAGCAACTCCATAGACGACCCCGAGTTCTACATCTGCAGTCTTTCCACCAAGACCATCGTCTACAAGGGTATGTTGACGCCTGAACAGATACGCAGATACTATCTCGATCTGGAAGACCCAGAGTTCAAATCCGCCATTGCGATGGTCCATTCCAGGTTCAGCACCAACACCGCTCCCCGTTGGAAACTCGCGCAGCCTTTCAGGATGCTGTGCCATAACGGTGAGATCAATACGATCAACTCCAACCGTTCCTGGATGGCCGCCAGGGAAGGTGTCCTCGGAACTCCTCGGTTCCCTAAGATGGATACCGTCTATCCCATTATCCAGGAAGGAATGAGCGACAGTGCGTCCCTTGACAACGTCTTCGAGTTCTTCACCCAGACCGGCATGTCCATGGAGAACGTCATCAGTTCGATGGTCCCCGAATCCTGGAACAGTAAGAACCCGATCCCCGATTCTCTCAAAGCGTACTATGAATACAATTCGATATTGATGGAGCCTTGGGACGGTCCCGCCGCAATCCTCTTCACCGACGGAACCTACGCAGGCGGACTTCTCGACAGGAACGGACTCCGTCCTGCGAGGTATTCCATAACCTCCGACGGTCTCTTCATCATAGCGTCCGAATCGGGTGCGGTGCAGATCGACGATTCCGAGATCGTGGAATCCGGAAGGTTGATGCCCGGCAAGATGATGCTGATCGACACTTCCGAGGGAAAGATCCATTACAACGACAGCATCAAGTCCTCGCTTTCCTCCGCCTATCCTTACAGGGATTGGTTGGAGAAGAACCGTATCGATCTCGGCGACGTATCCTCGGGACGTACCGTAGGACGTGAGGTGGAGAACATGGAGAGGCTCATGGCCGAGTTCCTCTACGACAAGGAGGACATCGAGAAGGTCATCCGCCCTATGGTGGAAGGTCTCAAGGAACCCGTCTCATCCGCAGGAAGCGACATCCCTCTGCCGTTCTTCTCTGATAAGCCGCAGCTGTTCTTCAACTATTTCAGACAGAACTTCGCACAGGTCACGAACCCTCCTATCGATCCGATACGCGAGGAGCTCGTGATGTCTTTGACGGGATACATCGGGTCGGTCCACAACAACGTCCTGATGCCTACCCCCGACAACTGCAAGATCATCAAGGTCAGGCACCCCATCATAACCAACAGGGAGCTGGACCTTCTCAAAAACCTCAGGTACAGAGGATTCGGTACCGCCGTGATCCCGATGCTGTTCGATGTGTCGAAGGGGGAGGAAGGTCTCAGGGAGGCCATCGAGGCCATGTGCCAGAAGGCGGAACATGCAATAGATTCCGGTGATTCGTACATCATCCTTTCAGACCGTATGGTCGATGAAGGACATGCCGCCGTCCCGTCCCTGCTTGCACTTTCCACCGTCCATCAGTATCTCGTCGAATGCAAGAAAAGGCTCAAGGGCGGGATCATTGTCGAGACCGGAGAGGCCAGGGAGGTCGAGCACATCGCACTCCTGTTCGCATACGGTGCCAACCTTGTGAACCCCTATCTCGCATATGCGGTCGTAGAAGAGCTTTGCAGGAACGGAAAAGTCGGTTACGACGCCGATTCCGCAGAATACAGGTACAACCGTGCACTCGAGAAGGGTCTTCTGAAGATCATGTCCAAGATGGGTATCGCGACCTTGCGTTCGTACCGTGGTTCCCGTCTGTTCGAGGCCATCGGTCTGGACCAGGCCTTCTGTAACAGGTACATGTACGGTACCGCGTCCCATATCGGCGGCATCGGTCTCGGACAGATCGCGGAGGACACGGTCGCAAGACACAAGGCGGCTTTCGACGGGTCCGCATCCATCAACCTTGACAATGGTTACTACAATTACCATAAGGACGGGGAGAGACACGCCTGGAACCCCGAATCCGTAAGGCTCCTCCATGAGGCCGCCGAGGATATCGCGAAGTATCCCGCGTTCCAGAAGAAGATCGACCAGGACAACGGTCTGTTCTTCATCCGCGATCTGATGGATCTGAAACATGGTGAACCGGTTCCGATGGAAGAGGTCGAATCCGCCGAGGACATCGTCAGACGTTTCGTCATAGAGGCCATGTCCTTCGGTGCCATCAGCAAGGAAGCCCATGAGACCGCCGCCGAGGCCGCGAACCTGATGCATTGTCAGAGCAACTGCGGTGAAGGCGGGGAGGATCCCGCTCGTAACAGTTCCTGTCGCCGCTCCGTCGTCAGACAGGTCGCATCTGCAAGGTTCGGGGTCAACGCAGAGTATCTCGTCAATGCGGACGAACTCCAGATCAAGGTCGCACAGGGTGCAAAGCCCGGTGAGGGCGGTCAGCTTCTTGCGTTCAAGGTGGATCCCGTGATCGCTGCCACCAGGCATACGATCCCTGGGATCACCCTCATCTCCCCTCCCCCGCACCACGATATCTATTCCATAGAGGATCTGAAACAATTGATCTTGGATCTCCGTGCGGTGAACCCCAAGGCCAGGATCAGTGTCAAGCTGGTCTCCGAGGCAGGTGTCGGTACCGTTGCATCGGGTGTCGCCAAGGCCGGTGCCGATATGATCCTCATATCCGGATCCGATGGAGGTACTGGAGCAAGCCCCATGTCCTCCATGAGGTACGCAGGTCTTCCCTGGGAGCTCGGATTGGCCGAAGCCCAGCAGGCGTTGGTCTCCAACGGCCTCAGGGGAAGGGTAAGACTTCAGGTGGACGGTCAGATCAAGACCGGTATTGATGTCGTCATCTCCGCCCTGTTGGGTGCAGAGGAATATGGTTTCGCAGCGGCGGTCCTCATCTCCATGGGGTGTATGATGTGCCGCAAGTGTCAGACCAACAACTGTCCTGTGGGTATCGCCACCCAGGACCCCGCAAAGCGTGCGAGGTTCAAAGGAACCGTCGATAACGTCAGGAACTATTTCCTCGGTGTCGCAGAGGATGTAAGGAGATATCTGTCCGTAATGGGATTCAGGTCTCTCGATGAGATCGTCGGAAGGGCGGACCTTATCGTGCGTAAGGCCGTGGACGGCAGGCCCTCGATGGTAGACATATCCGACATCATCGCCGTGGCCGAGGGGCAGAGGACCTTCAACGAGGGACAGCCCGACGTCCTCAGCGGAATGTTGGACAACAAGTTCATCGCAGATGCAACCGCATCCATAGGCCGTAACGGCGGAAAGGCGATCCTTTCCTACTCCATACGCAACATCGACCGTTCCGTAGGCGCGATGCTTTCCGGTGAACTGCTCAGACGCGGCGTCAACCTGGAGGACGATTCGCTTACCGTGAAGTTCGATGGAACCGCAGGACAGAGTTTCGGTGCGTTCCTTACCAGGGGTGTGACCTTCGTTCTGAAAGGTCAGGCCAACGATTACGTGGGAAAGGGTCTTTCTGGAGGAAAGATAGCAATTTCCCGTAACGGGTCCGAACCTAGGATCAACGTCATCGCCGGAAACACCCTGCTGTACGGGGCGACCGCCGGAGAACTCTATGTGGCCGGAAGGGTCGGAGAAAGGTTCTGCGTCCGTAACAGCGGAGCTATCGCAGTGGCAGAAGGTGTAGGTGACCATTGTTGCGAGTATATGACGGGAGGACGTGTGGTGGTACTAGGCTCCTGTGGAAGGAATTTCGCTGCAGGTATGTCCGCAGGTATCGCCTATGTCCTTGACGACGACGGTGATTTCGACCGTCACTGTAACATGGACATGGTGGAATTGGAACTCGTGGAATCCTTGGAGGACAAGGCGGAACTGAGGTCTATTCTCGAGAACCATGTACGTTACACAGGCAGTGCAAAGGCATCC
>JAKSHW010000052.1 GCA_024399195.1 archaeon
CGACTGCAACAGGCAAGTTGGTAGGCAAGTACGGCATGACCTTCACAGAGGCGAGCTTCGAGAACTTGAACAAGAGCTCGGAGGAGGGTCGTGTAGCGAAAGTGTGTGGATGCCGGGGGACGACGTCCCCTGGAGCTTCGCGACGTAACGGAATATCGTCTCGGGAACGGAATGGCGCATGGAGAAGAACCTCTGCCTGTCCCTGAGGTCATGTCCGCACCAGGAATGCTCCAAGGAGCCCCCGTGCCTTTCTATGACGGGTTTCAACCTGTTGTAGCTGTCGACCAGTGCATCGTCGTAGGGAAGGTCGAAGAACAGGGCGGAACCTGCGTCCTTCGGGATGTCAGGCATGTCCGTGTAACGGGGGTCCTCCTCACGTACGGCCCTGATGAGGTCCAATGAACCCGAATCGAAGAACTCCAGGAACTCAGGGACCACCCCGCTCTCAGGGAAATCGCGGGAGAGTGCATAGGCGTCCATATCCCCGGGAAGGAACACGATGTTCGAGATCAGGGGATGGGACTCCACGATGTAGAGGTCCGCTTCGGTGAGGATGCCGAACATCCCCTCCGAACCCACGAAGAGGTCCACTGCGTCCATATCGTCCTCCACGAACATACCCGTGGTGTTCTTCACGGACGTGTTGTAAGTGTACGAAGGCAGTTTTATCTCCTTCAGACCGTCCTTCATAGGCAACCTCAGGACCCTTCCTTCGGCCTTCAGGTCGCCTCTTTTGATATCAAGTACGGAACCGTCGGGAAGGACCGTCCTGACCCTTCTCACCCAGTTACGGGTGGGACCGTAGCGGTACGTCCTGGGGCCCGAGGCGTTGGAGACTATGTTCCCTCCGAGGGAACCGTTCAGTTCGGTCGGGTCCACGGGATAGAAATACTCCTTCCCTTCGCTGCGGAGAAGCTCCAACGCCCCTTCCGTGAGCTCGGGAAGGTCCAGGTACGCCTTACGGCGGAGAAGGTCGTTCAACTGCCTCACGGTGACGAACGGCTGCACACGGACGAAGAAACCCCTGTCGTCGTGACCGATACCTATGAACGAATCGAAGCGTTCCATCGAAATCACATTGCCGCCGTACGGGACGGAACCTCCGCACATCCCGGTACGCATACCGGAGATGGTTATCGGGCCCTTGCTCCCAAGGACCGCCTCGATCACCTCCGCCTCGTTCTCGGGAATGTAGAGCGTGTCCGCATAGCCTTTGACCTTGGACTCGTCCGAGACGTAGGCCGAGTCGGGACCTATCTTACTGACCAACATATGAACCATCCAACCTGGGAACCATCGCCGCGGTGACCGACTGTTCGGTCAGACCCTTGCGGTCAAGGAGCCCTTTGCTGAGGAACCCTATCGCACCCTGTCCCTTGCCGATGTCCTTCTCGTCGAACACGGCCTTCATGGCATCGCCGACGGTCATCCCCTTACGTACAAGGTCGACCACGGGCGGAGGGTACATGAAACCGGAACCGGTACCAACGGTGAGCCTGCCTCCGCTGTCCAACACCGCACAGTACTGATAGTCGTAGAGGCCCTCCTCCTTCTCGAAAACCCCGGCCTCTATACCGACGGCCAGATCGTGTCCTTCGAGAACTGCTTTGGCACGGTTTATGGCCCCCTGACGGGTCTGACCTTCGAAAGGCTGGGGAGGGACACCGCTGTCAACCTCGAAACCGGTGACCCTGACCTCCCCGTAGATACGTTCCATGACACAACGGACGGCCTCCACCTTGACATGGTTGGCGGAACCGACGGCGATGTCCATGACCTTGGAGTTCCCGGAACGCCCGTACATGCCGGACATTATACGGGAGGCACTGATCTTCTCCCCGTCATCCGCCATTACAAGGGGAACGACATCGATCTCCAACGGAGGAAGCCCTCTGGAAACGCGTTCCTCGGAAACGGTTATGCCGTTCTTCTCGGTCTCTTCGGAGACCACAAGGACGTCTACCCTGTCCATATGTTCACGGGGGCCGTAGACGTCGTCGATAGTGAAAATCTCAAAAGGTTTATCGAAAGACGAGACGAACTCCACCAAGGCCTTCCGCCTGAGGTAGAGGGGGATATACCCCTTCCTGCCCGAGGAGGCCATGTGGTCGGAGGTCATCCCGATGAAGACCCTGTCGCCCACCTCGAAGGCACGCGACAGGAGTCTCCTGTGCCCGTCATGGAGCACATTGAAGGTACCTGCGACCGCTGCGATCATCTCAGATACCGGTGACTATAACGGCGCCGATGGTGACCGCCCATAGGATGACCACGACGACGAGGTATTTCCTGAGCTTCTTCTTGGCCTCTGCACCTTCGGTGTCGTGACACTCGTCGGAACAGAAGTATCCCTCACCGACGAAGGCCTTACCGCATTTGCGGCAATGGCGATGCTGGGGGATCTTGACCTTGAAGTCCTCTTCGGTCAAATCTGTTCACCTTTGGCTGCGAGACGACGGTCGAGCTCGTTCTGTACAAGGATCATACAATGGTCCGCATGGAGACTGATAGGTCCTACGGAGATCTTGGAAGGTTCCTTGGAAAGGAGCTTGGTCTCCTCGGCCTCGGTGAGGTCGTGATTGTCTCCGAGGACGAATATGGGGTCTTCGGGGAACTCGAAATCCCTGCAGTCTACCCCGTCCTCCTTCAGATAGACGAAGTTACCCAGAGGGGCGAGCTTCTCGATGACGTCGTCGAAGGACATACGGGAGACGTAGACACCGGGCGAGGAGTTTGCCTCCCCTCCCTCGGGGATCTTCTTCAGAAGGGCGTTGCGTATGAGAGATGCCGTGCTCCTCTCGTCGGGGTTGAGGTACCTTACGGAGGCACCGTTGATCCTGACGGTCTTGGGGGCGTCGTCCCCTCCTTCACATACGAGGTAGATCTCGGCGTCCTTACGGAGGTCGTGGCTCTTGACGAAGGCGGAGTTGACACACCTGACGAGGATGTCGAGCCTTCCTGCCCCTCCTGCGAGGTCGTCGAGCTTGAACGCACCGTCGGAAGACGCCTTATGCCCGGTGATGACGAAATAACGCATCAGGAGTCACCTTCTCCGGGGTTCAGGCTCTTGAGCATCTCGGGGTCCATGGATCCGAACTGCTTCTGCATCTTCTTACGCATCTTCCTGTCCTTGGACACGGAACCCATCATCTTCTTGCTGTTGTTGTACTGCTTGAGGAGCTCACGTACCTCGTGGGGGTCCACACCCGCACCGTAGGCGATCCTCTCGATGCGTTTACCTTTGATAAGGTTGGGTTCGTCCTTCTCCTTCTTGGTCATGGAGTCCATGATGACCTTGTACTTCTCCAGTTTCTCCTGGGTGGCATCGAAGTCGATCTTGTCCTCGACCTTGTTCATACCGGGGAGCATGGACACCAGTTTCTTCAGGGCACCCATCTTCTTGACGGCCGCCATCTGTGCGTACATGTCGTTGAGGGTGAACTTACCGGACAGCATGTTACGGGCCATGGCCTCCATGTCCTCTTCCTGTCCGATCTCCTCCTTGGCGATCTCCACAAGACCCTGCAGATCACCCATTCCCAACAGACGGGAGATGAAACGGTCCGCATCGAACGCCTCGAGGTCACGGATGTGCTCTCCGACTCCGAGGAAGACGATCCTTGCGTTGGTGGTGGCAACAGCGGAAAGGGCACCTCCTCCCTTTGCGGTACCGTCCATCTTGGTGAGGATGACACCGCTGACGTCGACGGCCTTGTTGAAGGCGTCCGCCTGGGGACCGGCCTGCTGACCGACCTGGGAATCGAGGACGAGGATCCTCTCATCGGGTTTGGCGACCGCCGCGATGTTCTTGATCTCGTCGATGAGATCGTCCTCGAGGGCATGACGACCGGAGGTATCGATTATCCTTATCTTCTTGTCCGCGAACTTCGCGAGACCGTCCCTGACTATCTTGACCGCGTCTTTCTCGTTAGGATCACCGTATACGGGCGCACCTACCTTCTCACCGAGCTGCCTGAGCTGTTCGTATGCTGCGGGCCTGTACACATCGGCACCGATAAGTCCGACGGACAACCCTTTCTTCAGGAAATAATTGGCAAGCTTACCGGTGGTGGTGGTCTTACCCTGTCCGTACAGTCCGACCATCATAATGGTCTGGGGTTTGTTGGAGAGGGGCTCCCCGTTCTTGAGAAGACCTACAAGCTCTTCGTAGATGACCTTGGTGACATGCTGCTTTACAGACCTTCCCGCGGCAGGTTTCTCGTTGACGGCCCTTTCACGGACGTTGTTCGTCAATTTTAATACAAGCTGAACGTTTACATCGGCCTGGAGAAGGGCGCGCTGAAGTTCTTTGGTAACGTCTTTGATGAGGGCGTCATCGATGTTGGCTGAACCGTTGATACGGTCCAGGACGTTTCTGAGGGATTTTCCCAATCCTTCTAGTACCATTCAATCAAAGGGCAATAGGTTAGTTTGTATATAACCTTGATTTGACGGCCAGACATGTTTTTACTGGATAGGCGCCCTGGGCATCTCGAAAAGATCTACGAACACCCGATATGACATAACGTGTGTACAACCTAATAATCAGAAAGTTAAAACAGGTCAGCCAGTCAGAAGGGATGGGATGCACTCTACGGATCTGACCTGTTGGTACTGAATCTAAGTACCTCTATATATAGTTTTTTAAGTTCTATTTATACTAATTTATATCGAAAATACAGGATTATTAGTAACAACTGTAAAAAATTGTAACAAAAAAGGAATAAAATCGCCCAATTAGGAATCGTTCCACAGATAATCGGACTGCCAATCTAATTTAGATTGAAAGGTGACCGTCCCCGAAGGGACGGGAAAATGTTTGATGACTTGAATATCAGAGGTATCCAGATTTCTGAAGGGTCATGAGGTCTTCGGTGCTGAGCTTCTCTCCAGCCTTGAACTTCTCGAAGATCTCTTTAGCTTCTTTCTTGGACTCGACATCAGCACGCTTCTTCTTAGCAGCAGACTTCTTGTTCTTGATTCCGTCTGCGCTCTTGGAAAGCTCGTGGACAGATTTGATCTGCTCGATGTGGAGCCTGTGCTCCTCGTCAGCGGCCTGCTTGCACTCGACGAATTTAGCCTGTGCTGCATCTGCCTCTTTCCTGATCGCATCTGCCTGCTGGTACAGAGAGAGCATCTTGTCGTGTGCGGACTGTGCTGCCTCTGCGGACTCGGAAACGGCTTTGTGTGCTTCCTCTGCCTTGGTCTTTGCGTCCCTGAGCTGCTGAACGAGATCCTTAACGGCCTCGTCGCCCTCATAGGTCTTCTCTCTCTGAGCGATGTTCTTTGCAAGTTCGGAGATCTGCTTGACGAGTGCTTTCTCTTTCTCAGCTCCCATGGGCATGGTCTGCTGCTGGAGTTCAAGCCTCTCGAGGTCCTTCTTCATCTGTCCGAGGGAGACTTCGTTGCGCTCCTCGGGCTTCTCGGGCCTAAGCTCGTTGATCTTTGCACGAATCTCGGAAACCTTCTGGTTCCACTCATCCCTAACGACCTTGGACTCTCTGACCTTCTGGTTGTAACCATCGCGGATCTCCCTGGACTTTCCAGCCTCGTCTACAAGTTCACGTACCTGAGCGTTGAGTCCGTCCCTCTTTGCCTTCCACTCTTTGGTCTCGGCGTTAAGTTCGTCTCTGCGCTGTTTGTGCTTCTCGGCGTCGCTGTTAAGAACGGTGCGCTGTGCCTCGAGGTCTTCAAGCTGGGCTTTCTCCTCAGCGGTGGGCTCGGTGTCCTCAATGGAGACCTGCTCCTCAACCTGTTCAGCTACTGCATCGATCTTCTCTTCATCCTGAGAATTAATCTGGGAAATTTCCTCCGCTACCATAAAAAACTCACTTTATGTTCTTATTGACCATGATTCCAGAGCATGGTCCACTCTAACCCACCCTATCAAAGCGCTCTTTATAATACTTTCTGGGGTTTAGTACCCGTTAATACGACCTACGGCAACAATACGTACTACACGCCGCATATCCGTCCATCGGATCTACAGGGCGACAAACCCTGTTGTGCTATAGTAGATATCTATATAGAGAGAAGCACCCAGTAGTTGCTGTTCGGGGTGTCCTTTTTATAATATACTTTAATAACGTCAACCATAGATAAAATGAGCGACTACATTTGCCCGCTTGACTACAGGTACGGACGCAAGGAGATGAAGGACATCTTCGCCGAAGAGAGCCGTATCAAATTCCAGATGCTCGTAGAGGCCGCCCTGGCCCGTGCACACGCCGACCTCGGAGAGATCTCCAAAGAGGATGCAGCCGAGATCACCCGCGTCGCGGAGTCCAACGAGGTCACCGTCGAGAGGATCAAGGAGATCGAGAAGTTCACCAACCACGACCTTATGGCCATGGTCAAGGCGATGACCGAGAAATGCAGCGGCGAGGCAGGAAAGTACGTTCACCTCGGAGCCACCTCCAACGACATCGTCGACACCGCCTCCGCACTCCAGATCAAAGCCGCCCTCGAGCTCGTCGCAAAGGACGTCGACGAGTTCCTCTACACCCTTGCCAAACTCGCAAAGCAGGAGAGGGACACCTTGGAGATCGGAAGGACCCACGCACAGTTCGCCATCCCCATCACCTTCGGGTTCAAGATCGCCGGATACATCGCCGAGATGCTCAGGTACAAGCAGAGGATCGAGGAGATCATGCCCAGAGCGATCGCCGGAAAGATGGCCGGTGCGGTAGGTACCGGTGCCGCCCTCGGAGAGAACTTCATGAAGATCCAGATCGCGGTCATGTCCGACCTCGGACTCACCTACGAGCCCGCCGCCACCCAGGTCGTCGGACGCGACAGGTACACCGAGCTCATATGCCTCATGGCCACCCTCGGAACCTCCCTCGAGAGGTTCGCCACCGAGGTCAGGAACCTCCAGAGGTCCGAGATCGGAGAGGTCTCCGAGTTCTTCGACGTCAAACACCAGGTCGGAAGCTCCACCATGGCCCAGAAGAGAAACCCCATCAACTCCGAGAACGTCTGCGGTCTCGCAAGGGTCCTCAGGGGAATGGTCATGCCCACCTTCGAGAGCCAGGTCCTCTGGCACGAGAGGGACCTTTCCAACTCCTCCGCCGAGAGGTTCACCCTCCCCCACGTGTTCACCCTCATCGACTACATGCTGTACAAGATGAACAAGGTGTTCTCCGGACTCGACGTACACAGGGACAAGATGCTCAAGAACATCGAGAGCGCACACGGACTCATCATGGCCGAGCCCGTCATGATGGCATTCGTCGGAAAAGGAGTCGGAAGGCAGGACGCCCACGAGATCGTCAGAGAGGCCTCCATGGTCGCAGAAGACCAGGAACGCCAGCTCAAGGACACCCTCTGGGAGAGGGAGGACGTCAGGAAGGTCTTCACCCTCGAAGAGCTCGACAAGGTCATGGACCCTGCCAACTACACCGGTGGTTCCAAGGCGATCGTCGACAAGATGGTCGACGCCGTGGAATGCGCCCTTGACAAGAAGGTCTGAAATTGGCGAACGATTCCCCCTACATGCGTAAGAAACTCAGGAACGTCACGATCATCGGTGCGATAGTCGGGTTCTTCCTGTTCATGTTCCTGTACGCATACAGGGGAACGCTCGTCTCACTCGTCCTTATCCCCTTGGTGGCACTGCTTTCAAGAAGTGCGGTGAAACACCTCGACGGGGACCTGGACGAAGACTGAAACAGCCGGGGAGAAAGACCCCGGCATATTTCATATTACAATACGGTTTTAAAGAAGCTCTCCGGCGTTGGGTCCGGGAGTGGTATCGTAGACCTCTGCGACACGGATCTTGACAAGACCTTTCGCAGGGAATCCGGGATTAACGCTGTGGGCCATCTTGACGGCGGCCTCGTAATCCGCACCGGAGTTCTCGTAGACGGCAGGGCCCTTGATCTGGACACAGTCTTTGCCGGTACCGCCGATCGCATATGCCGCTGCGACAGGGTTCTCCTTGATGTTCGCAAGGGTCTTCTTGAGATAGTTGTCGATCACCCAGATCTCATCATCGTTGGCGACCCAAAGGAATCCTATGGGGACGACGTTGGGAACCCCGGTGGAGGAGGAGGTTGCAAGGGCGTAGAATTTGAAACCCTCCTTGTGGTCGGCGAACAGTTTCTTGACATTCTCGGAAATAGCTGCCATACTTCCTGAATCGGAATGCCACGATATAACGGTTGTCCTATTGACTGGAAATAGTATCCAATTCACCAAATCCGTAATACTATCCAACAATATCCCTTAATTTTTCACCATATTGTATAATTTTTAGACACATGTATTTAATTATTGCAATCGATGACCGAACAATCCGACAGGCCTTTACCAGGCAATGTCGGATATGCAACATGGTTCCGGAGGCGAAAACATCGGAAGGACCGTATCCGAAATACAGAAGAAGATAGTCGAGAGAAAGGCCAAGGTCTACACCGCACAAGAGATCAAAGACCTTGTACGTTCAGGAAAGAAACCTGCGGTCGAGGACGTCGACGTGGTCACCTGCGGAACGTTCGGTGTGGTCTCAGGGACCTTCGCCATATTCAGCATCCCCGTTTGTGGACCGAACGAGTTCAAACATGCGGTCGAAGTGACCCTCAACGGGGTCCCGGCCACCGTGGGTCCGTGTCCCAATGAATCTCTTGGGATAATCGATATAATGGTCAATGGAACCTCCAAAAGGGATTCCAAATACGGAGGAGGGCATCTCTTCCGCGACCTGGTGTCCGGAAAACCTGTGGAGATCGTAGTTAAAGCCGACAACGGAAAGACCGTAAAAGCCGTAAAGACCCTTTCAGAGATACCTTTCGCCAAGATGGTCACCACACGCAGCTTCTTCAAGAACTACAGCTGCTTCGCCACCGCCGAGGACCCCGTCTCCACCATATTCTGCGGACCCCGCCCCATGGAAGGAAAATGGGCCGAGGCCACCGTCTCCGGGTGCGGGGACATCAACCCCGTACAGAACGATCCTGATCTGAGGTTCCTCAAACAGGGTGCAGGAGTGTTCGTCAACGGAGCCCCCGGCATCGTCATAGGCACAGGAACCAGAAGCAGTCCGGCCAAACCCAACCTTTCGGTGGAGGCGGACATGCACCTAATGGTCCCTGAGTTCATGGGAGGTTTCCAGACCTCCGTAAGCCCGGAATGCACAATATCCGTAGGTGCGGCAATTCCGGTGCTGGACCAGAGAATGTTGGACGGTCTTTCCGTCCTGAACGAGGACATAGACCTCGGCATAGGGGACGTACGCGACCGCATACCCGTGTACAAGGACACCTATGCGTCCGTATGGTCCGGTTCCAACGATAAGGTCACTGAAGACCACGGCAGATGTCTGAAATGCAGGTTCTGCAGGGTCGATGCGACCTGTCCCCGCGCGGCACATCCCTTCGAGGGAATAGACCGCGACCTGTGCATGGACTGCGGAATGTGCGTCGACACCTGTATCGGAAAGGTGTTCCAATGCGACATGGGGACCGTGAGGATAAGCGACAAGGACGTACCGATAAGGCAGAGACAGTCCTCCAGGACGATCGGCCTCAAGGTATGCGAAACCATCAAACAGCTTGTAGAAGAAGGAAAATGGTCAATGGGGTATTACAATGAGTGGATATGATCTGATCTGCGTAGAGAACGGTGAGAAAGTCGAGGAGAGGTACACCCTTTCCTGCCCTAACGGACACAACAGTCTCCTCAGGGCGGAGTACCACAGCAAACAGCTGAACCCTCAGGACTACGATAACATCTTCAAGTATTCCGATTGGCTTCCCGTGAAGACCGTGTTCGAGAGCAAGGCGAAACCCGTGTGCTTCAGAAGTGAGAAACTCTCCAAAGAGCTCGGACTTTCCGACCTGTGGGTAGGATTCACCGGATACTACCCCGAGAGGAACGCCCATGCGGTCTCCGGTTCCTTCAAGGAGCTCGAGGCACTCCCCACCTATTCACGTCTGCATGACTATTCCGACGACACCATCGTCATAGCATCCGCAGGTAACACCGCACGTGCGTTCGCCGAGATCGGAAACCAGATCGGCAAGAACTGCGTCATAGTCGTCCCCGAGAAGGCGGAGGACAGGATCACCGTGTCGAATGACAGAGGATTCGCCAAGCTCCTCTCCGTCAAAGGAGACTATGCGGACGCCATCGCGGTGGCCGACCGTATCGCCGCCAAGGACGGTTACGTCCCCGAAGGAGGTGCGAAGAACATCGCAAGGAGGGACGGTATGGGTACCGTCATGCTCGAAGGGGCACTCACCATCGGACACATCCCCGACAGGTATTTCCAGGGTGTCGGAAGCGGTACAGGAGGTATCTCCGCATGGGAGGCGGCCGTACGTCTCATGGACGACGGACGCTTCGGTGACAGACTGCCCGTGCTCGAACTTTCACAGAACGAACCCTTCCTGCCCATGGCCAAGGCCTGGAACGCCGGAAGGAGGAACATCGTCCCCGAGGACCTCGGAGAGGATCCTGCTACCGATGTCGCGGCGGTGTATGCGGACGTCCTCACCAACAGAAAACCCCCGTACGGCATCGCCGGAGGTGTCTATGACGCCATGGTCGCATGCAACGGACGCTTCCACACCGCCTCCAACACCGAGGCCAAGGACGCGGAGAAACTGTGGATGTCCATCGAGAACGTACGTCCCGACCCCGCCGCCTCCGTAGCATTGGCGACCCTTATCAAAGCGGTGGACGAAGGAAAGGTCGGAAAGGACGACTGCATCCTCCTCAACATGACCGGCGGAGGACGTGAACGTGCCAAAGAAGAACTGTCCCTGCAGACCGTGAAACCCGTCGCAAGGCTGTGCACCGACGTGTCCGACGAAGACCTCGCCGAGGTGCTCTGATGCATGAGGAAGAGGTCATAGAACAGCTCAAGGCCGCCGATGTGGAGCTCGTGCTCAGCCTCCCCTGCGACAAGAACAAGCGTTTCACCGACATGGTGCACAACGAGATCCGCACCGTCGACCTCGCCAAGGAAGAGGACGGAGTAGGTATAGCGGCGGGTGCCTTCATGGCCGGGACCAGGTCTGTCATCTCGATCCAGAGCTCGGGTCTGGGGAACATGATGAACGCCATCATGTCCCTGACCGACTGCTACCACCTCCCCCTCGCGGTACTTACCAGCTGGAGAGGAGTGGACGACGAGAAGATCGAGGCCCAATGCCACTTCAACAAGCCCATCCCCGAGATGTTGAATGTCTTCGGCATCGACTGTGTGGACGTCTCCACCGCCGAGGACATCCCCCTGATAGGAGAAGGGATCGACAAGGCATACAGAGAGAACAGGATGACCGTCTTCCTCATCCACCCCAAGATGTGGGAACAGTCCGACAGGCTCGCCGTGGAATACCCCGACAGGGCCCACAGGATCGAAATGTCCGTCAAAGCCGACGTACCTGCACCTTCCGTATCCCGTCTCGACGCCATAGCGGCCATTATGGAGGCTGTGGACGACGATACAGTTGTCGTATCCAACATCGGAGTACCTTCCAAGGAGGTATATGCGTCCAAGGACAGGCCTCTGAACTTCTATATGATGGGGAGTTTCGGACAGGCTACCCCCATAGGTCTCGGTCTCGCCCTCTGCGGAAAGAGGAAGGTCGTCGTAATCGACGGTGACGGAAGCCTCCTGACCGACAACATCCTCCCAGTGGTCGCCGCAGAACATCCCGACAACCTACTGATCGTATGTCTCGACAACGGTACGTTCGGTTCCACCGGACATCAGATCAACCATGCGTACTCCGTACTCGACATGGGATGCTTCGCAACCGGTTGCGGAATGACCGGCGTGGTACGTACCGCCGATATAGACGAGGCGAAAAGACTTGTGAAGGACAAGGACACGAGGTTCCTCCAGTTCCATATTCTTCCCGGCAACTCCAAATCCCCCAACATATCCATGTCCGCCACCGAGGTCAGGGACAGGTTCATGGGAGCCTTCTGAAACTTCCTTCCGGATCCGGGAACAACGGGTCCGGAATCCCATATCATCGGACGGACGACCGTCCACATCTAAAAATGTAAAATGGTGGGGGATCGCTCCCCCTGTGAAATCACTGTTTTGCCTTGTATGCTTCGATGCATGCGGCGATGGTCGCTTTGGCGGCCTCGGGACCCTCGATGGCACCGGTCTCGGTCTTCTTACCCTCAAGGGCCTTGTAGACGGAGAAGAAGTGCTGGATCTCTTTACCGATGTGCTCGGGAAGCTGTGCGATGTCGGTGTATCCCTTGTATGCGGGGTCCTTGGGAAGGACTGCGAGGATCTTGTCGTCCTGGTCTCCGGAGTCGACCATCCTCATGACTCCGATAGGCCTGCATTTGGCAAGTGCTCCGGGGATGATAGGTACGCTGCTGATGACGAGGACGTCGAGGGGATCTCCGTCAAGGGCGAGGGTGCGGGGGATGAGACCGTAGTTCCAAGGGTACTCGGTGGAAGTGGAGAGGATACGGTCGACGGCGATGAGTCCGGTCTCCTCGTCGAGCTCGTATTTCATCTTGCTTCCTTTGGTGATCTCGATGAATGCGACGAACTCCTCGGGGGTTACCCTCTCAGCTGCCATAGTGTCTACGATGTTGGACATACCGCAAGCAATTGAATACGGTTATATAAACCGCACAGAAACCCGTCCGTTGTGGAAAGAACGTATCGCCCCCGTGCCCACAGGTCTCGTTCCCCCTGCAGATGAAGGGATGATGAAGGACAACAATAAGGTACAATACAGGGAATAAATCCATATTTTATTACAATCAGGCAATTTTTGTTGAAAAGTATAATATACAATCTTCCAACATCACAACCCAACGCAATAATGCGGAAGTGTAGATTATGAACAACAAAATCCTCGCTGTCATTGCAGTGATCATCATCATTGCCGCAGGTGCGGCGGCCGTCCTCCTCCTCAAAGGTGGAGACGAGTCCAAAGACGATGGTCTCAGCATTGTCGGACGTGTCAACTCCGAAGGTTCCGGAATCATCCTGAACGAGGGGCTCAACGCGGAAGACTACATCACCGTCACCAAAGAGAAGCCCGCTGCCGATGCAAAATACATCTACAAGCAGTCTACCAAAGAGTACTACGTGTTCAACGTCGCCACCTGGGGAGG